>JAEWHO010000003.1 GCA_023387755.1 Actinomycetes bacterium
GACCCGGAACAGGTTCTTTTAGATCCGGAAACCCGAATCGAAGTGGAGCATATCTATCCGCGCCGACGTGCGGAGGCCGAAAGGTCCCTGTCGGATCGCAAGTCTCTAGAGGCGCTCGGGAATAAGGCATTCTTGGAGAAGTCTGTAAATATCCGCGCCTCTGACTACCGTTTTGAGGACAAACGGAAATACTACGACGGCTTTACTTCAGCCAATGGGAAGGTTCATCACGGCACTATGAACCATGAGCTCCAAACCTTAGCGAGCACTCAGTCTGACTTCACGGAGGCCGATATTCAGGAGCGGAACATACGGATTATCGATGGTTTCATGGCATTCCTCGATAGCCATGGACTAATGCAGGATTAGGCGGTCGTCCGCTTCGGCAAATACGGCTGGGCGAGGCGACATACGTTCTCCCAGGGAAGGTGTGCGCGGACGATTCGGCATCGGGCGCGATAGTGCTCACTCGACTTGGCGGCGTCACATGCTGCTTGAATCGCGGCGGCGTCGGCGCCCAGTGCCTCATTGATCCACAGGAGGCCGCCTACACTTAGGGAGCGGTTGTAGGCAGTCCGGGAGGAGTAGTTGGGCGTCTTTCGGACGTATTGACCTTCCCCGGTGGTCGCTTGAGCAGCAAACCACCCGACCATATGTTCACGTTGCGTGCGGTTCCACCACCGAGGGGGCACCCCGATAAGCCAGGTATCGAATTCATCGGAGATGGGATAGTGCTGCTTGAATTTTTTCAGTAGTTGCGAGAAATCCCGCACGTCGATATCCGAGCTGAGGTCGACTCCTGGGCCCGCTGTCCGGTTCTTCCGCTGGAGCGCTACTGGCAGGCGAAACTTCATACTTCATAGTAGGCATGGCGCAGTCCCCAGTTTCTGGAACTGCCGTCTATTACCCTGTCCCCCTTCCTGCGCCCTGTTAGCCTGGAACCACCCTGCCGCGCCCCGCGCTGCAGCACAGATCTGATCTACAACGGAGTTAGCCGACCAATGCAGCAGGACGCCCACCCCGCTTCTTCCACCGCCTCGCCTCCTACTAACTTCCCCGCGCGTGCACTCCCCACCAGCGACGAATTCCGCCCGGTCGTCCTCCAGGTTATGGCCGACGGGCAAGTACGCTCGATCCACGCAATTCACGAGCTCACCGCCAGCCATACCGGCCTCAGCGAGGAGATGCGGCAGGAGCGTATCCCGTCGGGCCAACTGCGTTACGTCAACCGCATTAATTGGGCCTGTTCGGGCCTCTATCAAGCGGGTTTGCTGCGCCGTCCGCGGCGGGGGCACTACGTGATTACCGACGACGGCCTCGCCGTCAAATCCCGCAATCTCCCCTCGTATTCCGAGCGCGATATGGAAGAGTGGCCTGCCTGGCGCGCCTACCAGCAGGAAATCGCGGCCCGGCGCAATAGCGAGTCCACCACTGCGGCCACCCCAGGCACTCCGGCCAACCCAGGCACTGCGGCCAACCCAGGCACTGCGGCCACCCCAGGCGCCCCGGCAGCCGCCGAGCACCCCGATGACCCGATCGAGCTGATGTCGGAAGCCGAAAAGGCGTTCAACGCAAAGGTTGAAACCGAACTGCGTAAACGCCTCCAGGAGGCCTCGCCGGAGTTCTTTGAGAAAGCCGTCATTGATCTGCTCTGGGCGATGGGATACGGCGGCACTCACGGCGGCAAGCAGCATTTGGGGCGCTCCGGCGACGGCGGTATCGACGGCATTATCCGCCAGGACGCGCTGGGCCTGACCAATATTTTCGTGCAGGCAAAGCGCTACAGCGACACTAACCGCGTCGGCGATCCCGAGATCCGTAATTTTATTGGCGCCATGGATACGCGAGGGGCCACTCTCGGGGTTTTTATTACGACGTCGACTTTCCTTCCTAGCGCCCAACGCACCGCCCAGGGCTATCGGCACGGGCGAATTATCCTCATTGATGGCCTTAAATTAACCACCCTTATGCTGGCCTACGGGGTGGCAGTCCATAAGGCCTGCGAATTCGTATTATTCGAGATCGACGATGATTTCTTCGACGAAGATTTAACCTAAGGAGCCACAGATGTCACCAGCCGACCCGCAGAGCACGCCTAGCCCAGCCGGTCCCGAGGCTGCTGCGCCGTCGTCACCCGGAGAGCTGCAATTGTGGATCGACAAATACGTCCGTGCTCACGCGGCTGGCGAGCAGTTATTCTCAACGGACCCGCACCCGCTAGTGGTCCAAGCTCTTGATAAGGTGCAGATTCTCACCCGCCACCGGCCCAGCGCGATTGACGTCGGTGCTGGCGAGGGACGGCACAGCCGGGAGCTCGCGCGCCGCGGCTATATTGTGTATGCGGTCGAGGGGGTAGAGGCCGCCGTCGCCGCCCAAGTAACAAGCCCTCCAAACGCGCCCACCAACGACACCGCCTCACCGGACAGCGACGCTGCCGCAGCCCCAGGCGCCTCCTCTAGCAGCAGTTTTGCCCCTGACGCCTCACCTGACACCGCCATCGAATGGTTCCATGCCGACGTCTATACATGGAGCCCGCCTACGCCGGTCGACGTCGTCCTCACCGCCTTCTTTCACAAGCGGCACGACGGCATCCTCAAGCTCTTGCCACGCCTGTACTCCTGGGTACATGAAACCGGCTGGATGGTCCTCGTCGGCCACTCCCGCCTGCAAGCCGGCCGCGACGTCGGCGGTCCGCCCTACGCCGACGCCCTCTGGGACCGCTCCGAGCTCGAAACTTCCCTTCGCAGCCACGGGTTCCGCATCGTTTTCTCGCAGGATATCGAGCACCCCGGCCGTTGCCGCGATACAGATCTTTCCGACGACGCCGCTCAGCGCCCGGGCAGCACCTCTACGCTGCCGGTAACCACCGTGATTGTCGCGCAGCGAGATAACTAACGGTCAGCTGGCCGCGGGTCGGTGTGCAAGCGTGCGGCTATGGCGGCGTCAATCCGCTGGCCGTCGATGAGGAATTTCCCGCGCTCCACGCCTTCCACAATGAATCCGGCCTTGGCTGCCACCGCTCCCGAGGCTGGATTATTCACGCGATATCCCAGCTCCAACCGCTCCACTGCGCACTCATCGATCATCCAGTTACTCAATACGCGTACCAACGCTGAGGTAACTCCCTGTCCTCGCGCACCCGCATGGGCCCAGTAGTACACCCACGCACAGCGGTTTTCCGGCGAATAGTACGAGGCTGCCGCGAGCGCCCGCGCTCGATCCTGCGCATCCACCGCAACCAAGGTCACGCCCTGCGCATGGTCGGTCCTCGCCTGGACATACGCCTGCGCCGTTTCCATATTCTCAACCGCGCCCTGCCGGGCCATATCCGGTGCGGAGCGAAACGCCTCCAGCACTGCAGCGGCATCTCTCACGTCGAGCACCCGATACGTCCACCCGGGGCAGAGGTCACCGGGCGCGGGTTGGGGAAGTTTGGAGCTCACATCGGTAGTTTACTCATCCTCATTCAGCGCGTGATGGTCCAGATTCGCGGTGCCTACGCGCCAGTATCCGTCTACGCGGTAGTGGTTCCGCGCGAAGCCGTATTCCTTCAGGTAGCGGCGTATCGGTTTGATTCCGCCAGCCTCCCCACCTGCCCACACGAAACCCTCCGTATCGGGGAAGCGGTGTGCGGTGACGGCGTCCGAAAGTGCCATACTTATGCCCGGGGCGGCACCGTCGCGGTCACACCAGTGCACGGTGGCCTGTGCACGGGTGGGGAGCTCGATATGAGATGCGGGCCCGTCCACCTCTACAAATACAGTGACCGGCACGCCTTCACGTAATCCTTCCAACCGCCGCGCGATCGCGGGTAGGGCTGTCTCGTCCCCCGCCAGCACGTACCACGGGAATGCGTCGGCGACGACGATAGAGCCGCGTGGTCCTAACATGCCTAACTGGTCACCTGCCTGCGCTTGACTGGCCCAACGCCCGGCAACCCCGTGGTCGTGCAGCACGAAGTCAATATCGAGTAGGCGCTGGGCGGGATCGAACCAGCGGATGGTGTAGTCCCGGAAGGTGTAATTCCGCCCCGACCAGCGCCCATCGATAATGCGTGGCATCGCGGGTGTGCCATCACTGCGGTGGTCGAAGAAAAGTTTCACATGGTCTTCTGGACCAAGGGTGTGGAAACCGGCGAAATCATCGTGGGCGCGGAACCGAATCCGCATCAGCGTCTGCGATAACCGCCTCACTGCGATTACCGTTAGTATCCGAGGTTTAAGGTCAAAGTAGAAGCCGGATATACGCCCCAGTTCCTTTACGGGAGCGCCTGTGAAGTCGGTGCGGCACCAGCCACCCGCGGTGGGTGCGATGAGTTCACGCGAGGCCTTAACCTGATCTTGCATCTGTGCCCTTTTCAGTCCCAGGAAACCGTTTAGGGCAGCCTAGCCTATCTCACGCAGCTGTGGAGCCCTGGCAGATGGGCCGCTCAACCCTCCTAAAACCCTTCCGAATGATCCGACCTTTTGTGGGCTTACTCACTATCGCACATGGGACGCATTTTCGCTCGCCACACCGCCGTCGCAACCGCCCCTAAACACCGAGATCTCAAGGGTTTCTAAATTCGCGCGGCGGCGTCGCCAATTTCCCATCGCGCCGGCGAGCACAGAAATCGCCCAAGTTCTACCACTTGACCAATCCCCTCCACTTCACCCGCAGAGGCAGCGGTCTTACATATTGTAAACAGACATTCGTTATTCTTTTTCCCCGTAAGACTATCGAGAGGACACCATGAATCGCACAACTTCACCAGTTAGAGCTTTTATGCTCGCCCTGTTCTCGTCGCTGCTAATGCTCTTCCCGGCTGCGGGCGTCCATGCCGACACCCCCGAACCTTACATTGGCAGCCACCGCGAGGGCATCCCCGGAGTCGTGATCAGCGGGCAGGACAGCCCCCACCTGATCAACACCTATCTCTTCCCGGTCTACACCACTTCCGGTGCGACTCCTGATCTGTACGCGTACTGCATCGAGCTAATGGTGCAGTCGCGGGAGAACACCCCGGCTCGCTACGGTTCGTGGGATGACTTCCCCGGCGATAACAACTTCGCCACTGATCCACAGGTACGCGAACGCGTCAACTGGATCATCAACAACAGCTACCCGATCATGACCCTCGCGGACTTTCAGGCCGCCACTGGGGTACCGGAGCTGACCGAGAAGGAAGCGATTGCCGCCACTCAGGCAGCTATCTGGCACTTCACTGATGACTTCAACCTGCGCGGCAGCGGCGGTAATGCGGAACGCGTTCGAGCTGCCTACAACTACCTCATTGGGGATGACAATGTGGGCCTTCCGCCGACGACGGAGGTCCCCTGGATTGAGCTGACCGCCTCAACTGATATTCACGACGCCGCTACGCCGGCTGGCCCGGTGAAGGTGTCGACGAACCAGGCATCCGTCAAGGTCTCTGTGAACTCCGAGCATGCTGTCGTGGACGCGTCCGGTAATACGGTCAACCTCGCTAACGTTAAGGACGGCCAGGAGCTGTACGTCCAGGTGCCTAGCGAAGCTCCAGCCGGCGCGGCCACTTTCAGCTCGAAGGTCCACGGCACTTCGCTGTCAGGCAAGCTGTTGATCATCGCCGAACCGAACGGCGAACACGCTCAGACAATCATCACTGTGGAGAAGAACGTCGTGTCTGATTCAGCTGAGGCTACTGTGCGGTGGAAGGCCGCCACCCCGCCGCCCACGCCGACGCCCACGCCGACGCCCACGCCGACGCCCACGCCGTCGACACCCCAGCCGACTCCGTCAGTGCCGACTCAACCGACCCCATCCGTGCCGGTTGAGCCGAGCGCAACTCCCTCCATGCCTAGCCCTGCCGGGCAGGAGCTGCCCCGCACTGGCGCTAACGCCATTACGATTGCCAGCCTGGCTGGCCTGTTGGTAGCCGGCGGCACCGCACTAGCTCTCATGCGCCGTCGTCGCTCCACCCTGTAAGTCCGCGATAGCCGCATAAACCCACGCTCCGGCGGGTCCCTGCCCCGCCGGAGCGTCTCCTTTACGGCGGGCAATCGGCTACGATTCAATACAACCCTGCACATGTCACCAGCTAGTGCCGTATTGGACACCGTAAGGATTAATTTAGC
>JAEWHO010000093.1 GCA_023387755.1 Actinomycetes bacterium
TTGCGGGCGTCCGCGAGTTCTTGTTCTAGGTCCGGGAGCGAATCGGTCATGGCACGTAGCTGGTGGCGCAGCTCGTCCAGATCCCGCGTCCACATGAGGTGGGCGTTATACAGGCGGTCGGTGAGCCCGCTACCCACCCAGCCGCGCAGCCGCTGGGCAGTGTCGGCGGTGATAAGGGTGCCGAACTGGGTGAGGAAGGCGTCCAGGAGCGTGCTACCGCTGCGTTCCACCACGGCCGCGACCTGCCGCAGCAGTGACCGCTCATTCGCCCAATCAAAAATCGCTTGGGTGCGCCACAGGCCTGCCTTTTCACTCGCATTCAGCGCCGGCACCTCACATGATGAGTCTCCACCGCCGTATGCCCGCGCCAACGCGTCAATCACGTAGGCCACGAACTGCCGCCGCAGGATCTCCTCGGCGTTCACGTAGGTGGTGGGCGGGGCGACGGTGCCGTTAATAACGCTGAGCGGGTCGTAGAGTTTCGGCAGGTGTTCGCCGCGCCCGCGCACAAAGGAGAGTACTAGGGAGTTCCCGGTTTTCCGCCCGGCCCGCCCTACGCGCTGCACATAGTTGGCGACGGTTCGCGGCATGGAGGCGAGCATGACGCAGGAGAGGTCGCCAATGTCGATGCCCATCTCCAAGGTCGGCGTGGCAACCAGGACGTTCGGGTCGTCCGGGAGCTGGTCTTCGCGCCGGAAGGCGTTTTCGTAGCTGCGGCGGACGTCGTCGGGCAGCAAACTGGTGTGCTCGCGGGCCACCACCCTTTTACCGGTGGCCTGGTACATGGTGCGGTAGTAGTTCTCGCTGGTTTCGCAGCGGTGCATGACGCCCGGGCATCCGAATTGCAGGCAGGCGGCGCCGTCGAGCTCAAGGATGGCCCGCTCAGTGGCGAGCACTTTGGTGAGGCAGATGGTGCATTGCACGCTGTGTTTCTGGGCGGCGAGGTCCTCCCGCGTGGGGGCGGTAATAAGGATTGAGTTCGGGTCGAGTGCGTAGGCGAGGGCGGAGGTGTCGGTGGGGATTTCTTTGACGACGCCGGCCCGCGCCAACCCAGCCAACATGCCAGCGACGAGTTCCCCGGCGTCGCTGCGCGGCACCAGCAGGGTACGCGCGGTCCAGTCGGCGTACCAGGAGCGGGCACTGGTCACCGAGTCCATTCCCTGATCGGCGGGGGTGGGCCCGGCCACGGGGAAGGCGGGGGCGGAACGCCCGTGGGGGAAAGCGGGCATACCGGCGTGCCGTTTGCGCCCACCCCAGATGTGGTAGCGGTTGCCGTGGGAGTGGATGTAACGGTCAAGCCAGGGATGGTAGATGCCGCCTTGTACCCGCATGCGGATAAGGATTCCGCGCACCCATGCGAGGATCGCGGCGTCGTCAAAGGTGCCGGTCATAATGCCGCGCTCGGCGGCGAGCCGGTGGAAAGTCTCCAGCACCACGGGCGTGCTGGTATCCACCTCGGCCACCAGCGTGCCCGTGAGCTCCAACGTCCGCCCGAGCCGTGACTGCAACCCGAATTCGAGGTAGGTGTCAAACTGGAGGCGTTCTTTGATTTTGCGGCGGGCGGTGGCGGCGCCCCGCCCGGTGGCGTGCGGGTCCCAGAATTCTTTGAACCCTTCCCGTTCGGCCAGTTCCGGTGGGGTGATGGCGTAGCGTTGCGCGGCGGTGCCGCGGTTGGCGGCGTCGACGGCGTCGTCAGCCACCTGCTCGAGGGTTTTCACTTCCCCGGGCATGAACGCGTTGCGCAGCAGGCCGCGTAGCGCGAACGTATGGGAGCGGGCTTGGATGAATCCGGCGCGGTGGGCGGCATCCTGTACGGAGTCCGTAAAAACGAGGGCTTTTTTCTCGTTCGCGTCCAGTTCCGCATGCCCGAACATGTTGGAGATCGCCACGGAGGTGAGGGTGGCGATGGCTGAGCCCACAAAGCGGATCGAGTCTCGGGTGAGGCAGGCGGGGCAGGTTTGGATGCGGGAGAGGTCGGCGGCGTCGGTGCCGGTGTGGGTGAGGACGGGGATGATTTTCCCGGTGGCGTAGTCGGCGTCGGTGGATTCGGGGAAGTGCCGGCTGAGGGTGCGGTTAACGGTGTGTAGGAAGCGCAGTGAGGCGGGCGCGTTGTCCTCGGGCACGCCGGGCTGGTTGGCGGCGTCGTCGGCTTCAGCGGCCCCGTGCATGAGGGCGCGGAAGTCGGGGCTGTCGTAGAGGGAGGCGGCGCGGATGTCCTTGGGGGTGAAGGTCATACCGGTGGGGGTGAGGAGCGCGCCCCACCCGGAGCGGCCGCAGTGGCGGCAGAAGATGGCCGGCAAGAATACGGTGGCGTCGTCCTCGCTGACCCCGTCGTCACTCCACCGGTAGCGGTGGGAGACGTCCACGGCGGCGTCAATCCGGGAGAGCTCCCGCACCCACAGGTGGGTTTCCACGCCGAGGGCTTCCCGCCCGTGCTGCGCCCGCACGTGGGAGATGTAGGCGAGCAGCATTTCGGTGAAGCTGGTGGCTTCTGCCGCCGTGATCGCGGAGGGCAGTTCCGGGAAGAGCGCGCCAGTGATCGCGGTGAGGCTGGCTGCTTGCGTGGTGGCGGCGATGAGCGAGGCGATGAGGGGGTGGTGGCGCAGCCCGGCTAAGGGGTCCGTAGGGGGTGCGGTATAGAGGGCGTCGACGACGGCGCTCAGCGGCGCATCCGGCTGGGCGACGGTGGGAATGTGACTGATGATCTCGGCGGTTTCCCGGGCTTGCCCGGCGGTATCGGCCTCGCTGAGGGCCTGCCAGGCGGGCGCGGTCATGCGGGTTTCGGTGATGAGCGCGCCGGCGGGGAAGGGCTCGCCAAAGACGGTTTCCGCGAAGGTGCGCATATGGGCGGCGGCTTCTTCTCCGCTGCCGAGGGTGGCGGAAGTCCCGACCGGCGTAATAATTCCTAGCGGCCGGGCGTAGTCCGCGTCGGTGAGCGGGATGTCCGGCAGGCCAGCATAGGCGCGGGTGTTGTTGGTGGCATCCCCAGCGCCTACGGCATCCCCAGCGCCTGCGGCATCCCCAGCGCCTGCGGCATCCCCAGCGCCGGTGGTATCGGCGGCACCCGCCTGCCCTGGCCAGTGGGCTTTCAGGGTTGCCCCGAGCCGCCGCAGCAGCATGGCCACGTCGGTGCCTTGCGCGCCGTCGTAGGTGTGGAATTCGTCGAGGACGAGGTATTGCAGGCTCATTGCTGACTGCTGCCACAGTTTGGCGTCATCGTGGCGCAGGAGCAGCATGTCCAGCATTTTGTAGTTGGTGAGCAGCAGGTCGGGCGGGTTGTCGCGGATGGTGTAGCGGTCGGTGATGAGTCCGTCCTCACTGACGCGGGTCCGTTTGGACCCGCCTTCGCCGGTGTAGATGGCGGCCCGCACGCCCGTGTAGGCCGGGTCGTCAGTGATAAGGCTGGCTAGGCGGTGGGCTTGGTCATTGGCGAGCGCGTTCATCGGGTAGAGGATGATCGCCTTAATCCCGCTGACCCCGGCGGCCTGGGCCCGCAGGATGTGGTCGAGGATGGGAAAGAGGAAGCACTCGGTTTTACCGGAGCCGGTGCCGGTGGTGACGATAGTCGGTTCGGGGCGGCGCGCGCCTTTGCTGGTCAGGCGCGCGAAGGCCTCGGCCTGGTGGTAGTACGGGTTGAACCATGTCGGCAGGTAGTCGAGCGCGGCGGTGGTGGCCTCCGCGGGAGCATACGGCAGGCGGGTGCGCACATAGGGCCCCTTGAACATGCCGTGTTCGTTGTGGTGGAGGAAGGTGTTGATGCCGCGCTGCGCACTCGTGTCACTGAGGGCGAAGGTCGTGGTGAGGTAGTCGCTCAGCCCCGCCTGGAGGTCGGCTGCCAGACGGGTGGGCAGTAGTTCACTCATCGCGTGGCTCCTCCAACAGTGGGGCGAAGCGCGCATAGGCCGCCCGCATATCCTCTTCCCTATCGAATTGCTGGAATGGCAATTCGAAGACGTATTCGCGGCCCGACTGCGGATGCACCCAGGTGCGCTGCTCACGGCTCAGATTATCGCCGTGCTTCTCCCAGAGTTTGACGATCTCCTTGGGCACCAGCCGACCATTCGCGTCATAGCGGTCGACCTTTTCGTAGCGGTGGTAGAGCACTGAGAATTGGGTGCGGTAGATGGTACAGAGTTCGTCTGCGGTGAGCCCGAATTCGAGGGCCGCCAGAGCATCGAGTTCCACCAGCAGACGACGCCGCTCGCGCGCGTTGCGCGCGGGGGAGTCCACCGTCCAGTCCGTGCCCATCGCTTCTTTCCATAACGGAGCGTAAGCCTCGGTGAGGCAGTTCAGACGGGCCGCGCGAGACACGAATTCGTCAGCGAGTGGTGAATTATTAACTAACCGAGGGAGCCGAGATAGCGCACCGGCATGTAGATTTGCAATCGCACTGGCTCGAATCACAAAATCAGAAACAATACTCGCCATTGTCCCGCAATTTCCTAAGAGACTACGCGCGGTATCGAATGTGCCTGCCGAATACACCCCATCGA
>JAEWHO010000006.1 GCA_023387755.1 Actinomycetes bacterium
TTTTTAATCCCGCCGCGGGGGGGGGCCCCCCCCGGGGGGGGGGCCCGCCGGTGTATTTGGAAGTCGCCGGCCTATGTAGCGGGCTCTAACACTCCGCCCGACTCGCGTATATAGCATTGCCCGCACAGGGACTCATAGGTGACCGCCACGCCATCGATGGCCACCTGTTCACCGCTGAATACGTAGCTATCGCCGACCTTGCGGCCATTGAACATGGCTTTGCGCCCGCACCGGCAGATCGTTTTGAGTTCCTCTAAGCTGTGGGCGACTTCCAGCAGCCGCCGGGCCCCCGGGAAGGCCCGGGTGCGGAAGTCAGTGCGGATCCCATAAGCCAGAACCGGCACATTATCGAGAATTGCGATCCGCAGAAAATCGTCGATCTGGGCCGGCGTGAAGAATTGAGCTTCATCTACCAGTAGGCAGGCGACCGGCGGCAGATCAACATGTTTCACTAGAGCGCCAGGGGCATCCCCGCGCGCGTGGGCTTGGAAGACCGCGCGGGCGTCGTCGTCGGGAGAAAGGAGAAAATCTACCTGCCGGCACACGCCCAGGCGGGATACGACGGCGTCATCCCCCTTGGTATCGATACGCGGTTTGGCGACCAGCACCCGCTGGCCGCGCTCCTCATAGTTGTAGGCGGCTTGCAAGAGGGCCGTTGATTTGCCCGAGTTCATAGCGCCGTAGCGGAAATACAGTTTTGCCACGAAGTCTCCCTCCCGCACCCCAGTGTAATGGGGGCGCGGTGTGTGCGGCCCGCGTAAATGCTACCTACGGAGGATAGCGCTCAGAGGGGGAGCAGTTAGCCTGACAATACTGAGTAAACGTTGGACGTAGAAGTCGCGGAACAATGCCGGTCTGATTCTTGATGGAGCTAGGAGCACTATGCGGAAAGTAACCGGGCTGGCGATGCTGGCAGCGCTGCTGAACGCCGTCATCGCAATTATTGGCGGATTTAGTATCTACGAAGATAACGTGCCCTACGGCACGCGCAGCGCCTTTGTTATTGAGGAAGTGAATACCGGCACCAAAGGTGAGGCGATCCAGGCGATCCAGGACGCCGCCGAGGAATCCCAGGCGGTCATCATCAAACGGCAGCACGTTCTCCGCGATAGTGTCAACAAGCGGGTACTGTTCACATACAACGGCAACGATGCCCTGTATGCGAGCCTCTATGGCGGGGGCTATCCGAACTTTGGAGGTAGCGAAGGTGACACCACCCTAAAAGCTGCTAGTGAGATCACTACCGAGGATCTGCGCGGCCGCTACTCGACCACCCTGGAGGAAGGGGAGCTCACCACCGTCCTCACTCGCCTCAATGAGCGTGGAATCGTCGCTAACGGGGAAGCTACCGTCCTCGCTGAAGCACTCCTGCTTGGTTTCGGGCGCGCCCACCTGGTGGGCTCATCCGTTATCGTTATGCTGGCGCTGGTGTTGGCGCTGACCTATGCGGTCTCTCGCAACCGCAAGATTTACGCCCTGAAGAAAATCCACGGCTATAAGCCCGGGATCAACCTGGCCACTGAGGTACAGGACGTCAGCATCCTCTACGTGATCGCTCTGGCTATCACGGCAGCCGGTACGGTCATCTGGCTGGGATGGTCTACGAGCTTCCACCAGTTCGGCCGCCTCTTGCCCCTCCTCATCGGCGTTGGCGTGGCAGTATATGTGTTCATACTCCTCGTTACGGCGGCGGCCGTGGCCGTCTTTGGGAGTGTGCGGGTGCCGACCGTACTCAAAGGTGACAAACCCGTGGTGCGGGTAGGTGCCTATGCGGTGATCGTCCAGCTTTTGGTAGTGATCGTCGCGGTGGTGACCATTAACAGTTCCTTGGGGCGGGTGGATGCGTTCAACCGCGCCCTGGCAGCCGCCCACTATTGGAGTGCGGGGGACCCGCTGTATGTGCTCCGCGCATCTATATCCTCCACTCGCGCCGATGATGAAGCCGCCGCTCCCGTGATGAGCACGATTATTGCGGAGATGGAAGCCAAGGGCGCCCTGCTGCTGGCGCAGCGGGAACAAGTCCCAGACAACCCCGACCCGCAGGGAATCTACGGCGAACAATCACTCCTGGTCAATAACACCTATCTGCAGCGGTCCCCGGTGATTGGCGCGGATGGCAACCTGGTGAGCGCCGTCGAAGAAAAGAAACATTCCTACACCCTGCTCGTGCCCGAAAATTATGCCGGTGACCTCGATACCCTCGTCGCTGGTTACAGCAATGTGCTCGGCAAACTCTGCCCCGAAGCGATGGACGGCCAACCCTGCCAACTCCAACCCAGCGTGGTGCGCACCCGTGCTGGGCAATCCCTGCCCACCTACGCGCAGACCGGGGACGCGCCCATTGACCTGCAGGCCAGCGCCCTCATCACTGATCCGGTCCTCGCTGTCGTACCCGCGCAGTCAGGGATTATCGACACGTTCATGTATATGTCGTATATTTCCCAGTCCGCAGTCCTTTTCAGCGACGTCGACGAACTCGAAACCCGGCTCACTGACGCGGGCATTATTGGTATCTACCAAGGAATCGACAATGCCGCCGACGCCGTACAAGCCGCTATCGACGCCGCTAACCAGGAGATGGCCATCGACCTACTCGCCATAGCGATGGCGCTAGCAATCGTGGTGGCCGCAACCGGGATTATGGCGATGGTCTACTGCGACCGGTGGAAACGGCCCATGTTTGTGCGCCTGATTCACGGGTACGGATTCTTTGCCCGCCATTACGTATATGCCGCCTCTAACGGAGTTGTACTCCTCATCGCCGCCTTGGTGGCGCTCGCGGCGATACACAATAATCCGCTGCGCGACGCGGCAGTGGCTGGAGCGCTAGCAGCCGGGGTGTGGGGAGCTTCCCTGCTGATGGTGCGCTGGTATGAAACCCGCTTCCGTGCCGACTACATCAAACGAGACTAACGAGGGAATAACGATGAAAAAAATGACTTTGATTGCCGAAGGGATTGCCAAAGGCTTCCCGGGTAAAGACTTGTGGAAACCGTCGTCGTTCACCCTCACCGGCGGGGCAATGACGGCGATCACCGGAGTGTCCGGCTCGGGTAAGACGACGCTGCTGAACTGTATCGGGCAATTGGAGGACTTCGATGCGGGGGCGGTGGCCTTTGCTGCGGGGGAGCACGCTGATCGGCGCCGCGCGAAGGCCTCCGTGCGCAAAACCCAGCAGCGGGAGCTCTTCCGCTCCACGCTGGGATTCCTGTTCCAAAACTACGGGCTCGTCGAAAACTGGAATGTGCGTCGGAACGTCGAGATTGCGGCCAACGTGAACCCGGCTATTACGCGCGCGGATAAGCAGGCGCAAGTCTCTGAGGCCCTCGCCCGCGTCGGGATGGCAGGCACCGAAAAAACCAAGGTCTACACCCTCTCTGGCGGAGAACAGCAGCGCGTGGCATTGGCCCGGCTCATGCTCAAAGCCCCTGCCGTCATCCTGGCCGACGAACCCACCTCCGCGCTGGACGCCGGCAATGCTGACCTCGTTATGCAAATACTGCGCGAACAAGCCGACGCCGGCGCGCTCGTCCTAATCTCCACCCACAGCGAGGCGGTAGCGCGCCTGTGTGAGCACCGGATCGTGATGACGCCCGGCCAAGAAATTACGCTCGACGCCGCCGCCAGCGCCTAAATCAGGGGAACGCTTAGTGGCAGGCGCGAGCTGGTGGGGCGGCAGAGTGTTAATTGGCCGGGCCGCAGGCCACACCGGTCGCGTGGATGGGGCAGTAGCCGAAGGGATTTTTCTGCAAATACTTTTGGTGATGCTCCTCCGCCGGCCAGAACTCCACCCCGACCGGGGCGATCTCGGTGGTAATCGTGCCGTAACCGGCCGCCGACAACGCCGTTTGATACTCGGCTAGCTGCTCGGCTGCCAGGCGGGATTGAGCGTCGTCGGCGGGGAAAATAACCGAACGGTACTGGGAGCCCACATCATTACCCTGCCGATCACCCTGGGTGGGATCGTGGTTTTCCCAAAAGACGCGCAGCAAATCGGCGGCGCTAGTGATGGCCGGATCAAACTCCACCCAGATCGCCTCCGCGTGCCCGGTGGTGCCGGAGCACACCTGCTCGTAGGTGGGATCCTCGATATGCCCGCCCATGTACCCGACGGTCGAGGCAATCACCCCCGGCTGCGAATCGAAGAGCTTCTGCACTCCCCAAAAGCAGCCCATTGCCACCGCAATGTGATTTTCCGCAGGTTTGTGTGCCATAGGTGGAGATTGTCCTTTCTCGCCATGCTAGGCGCTGGGACTGTGCACTATCCTCAACAACAGATATATACCCCAAGTAGAGAGAATGGCACTTATGGGTTCGTCAATGTCTGCGTGGCTAAAAAAGGCCGCCTCCACCACGAAAGCCAGCGTAAAAGCTGCGCAGGAGTCGGTCCAACGTGCCCGCACAGCCGGGGCCGGAAACGTGCACCCGGATGAAGATTTCGTTTCTATCCAGGCTAAAGCTAAAGGTGATCCCGACGCTATTGTGCCCTGGTCGGTGCGAGCCGCAGCCGAGTGGTCCTGGCGGCTGCTGATTATCGCATTCGCCACCAGCGTGCTGATCTACATCATGTACCAGATGCAGATCATTGTGGTGCCGGTGCTGGTGGCAGTTCTCATCGCGGTTCTCCTCGATCCGATTTCCCAGTGGCTCCACCGAGTATTGCGTTTCCCGCGGGCGCTCGCGGCTCTGGTGACGCTCCTCGGAACCCTGGCTGGGATCACTGCCCTGCTCGTGTTCTCCGGACAAGCGATCATAGATGGCTTCTCCGACCTAGCCGATTCCGCAATCGAGGGTTTCAATTCCCTCATGGCATGGTTGTCTGACGGGCCTTTGAAAATTAACCAAGAGCAGATTCAAAACGCTCAGCACGAGTTGGTGAGCAAGGTGCAGGAGAACTCCTCCCTCCTGGCTTCCGGCGTCCTGTCGTTTACCAGCTCGTTGGGCCAGATCGTCTCCGGAGCCCTGATTGCGCTGTTCTGCCTGTTCTTCTTCCTGATGGAAGGACGCAATATCTGGCTGTGGTGCGTGCGGCTGCTTCCCATTACCGCTCGGGAACGCACCCACGAGGCCGCTATCCGCGGGTGGCTTTCTCTACGTGGGTATGCACGCACCCAGATTCTGGTGGCCTTCGTAGACGGTGTCGGTATCGGTATTGGTGCCTGGCTGCTCGGGGTGCCGCTCTACTTGCCCCTCGGTGTGCTGGTATTCCTCGGTTCATTCGTGCCGATCGTCGGTGCCTTGGTAACCGGCACAATCGCGATCTTGGTGGCGTTGGTATCTCACGGCCCCACGACGGCCCTCTTCATGCTGCTCGTGGTGTTGGCCGTCCAACAGATCGAAGGGAACGTGCTGCAGCCCTTCCTCATGGGGCATGCGGTGGCGCTCCACCCGGTGGCCGTGCTGCTCGCGGTGGCCGGTGCGACCTATCTGGCCGGTATTGTGGGCGCGCTGTTCATTGTGCCATTCGTGGCCTTTATCAACACGGTGATGCTGTACTTCCACGGCCGCGATAAGTTCCCCGAGTTGGCCTCCGATCCAACCCGGCCCGGGGGCCCTCCCGGGATTTTCGGGCAGCAGATGCGGGCCGAAGACGCCGACGATATTCGCGAGGAGCGGGACGTTCCAGTCCTAGCCAAGGACGATCCAGAACTCGTGGACGCAATTATCCCGCCGGAAGTGGGGGAGCCCTCCACCCAGGAGGCGTTGGCTGACCCAGCGGAAGATAAGTAGAACGACGACGACGCAGGAGCGCCCCCCCAGAACTGGCGGGGCGCTCCTGCGTCTGGGATGCGCAGCGGTGCCGCTGCGAGTTAGAAACCGGATTTAGCCGCGGAAGGGCTTCACCTCGGTGATCTTCACAGTCATCTCGTTACCGTTCGGGGCGACGTAGGAGACGGTATCCCCCTTCTTCGCGCCCATGACGGCTTCCCCAATGGGGGAGGACTCAGAAAAGACCTTCAGGGCCGGGTCCACATCCTTGGCGGCTTCCCGCGAGCCCAGCAGGAAGGTCATCTTCTGGCCGGCAACCTCAGCGTGGATCACCATGCCGGGTTCCACAATGCCGTCGTCGGCGGGCGGCTCACCCACCTCGGCGTCGCGCAGCAACTCGGTGAGGTGAGCAATGCGCGCCTCAATCTTGCTCTGCTCGTCGCGGGCGGCATGGTAGCCCCCGTTTTCCTTCAGATCGCCTTCTTGCCGAGCAGCTTCAATGCGCTCAACAATCTCGGCCCGCCCCACCGTGGTCAGGTGTTCGAGCTCCGCAGAGAGGCGGTCATACGACTCCTGAGTCAACCAGGTCTCGCTCACATTTCCTCCAAACATAAAAGACCACCCCGGCGCTGTGCCGAGGTGATTAGCCACCACCGGGTGGCGGGCATGATTCCACTACTATAACAGCCCGCTGCCTCGATCCGCTCGTTTACTTTCGAATTCGATCGCGGTTTTATGCCGGCGTGGCCGGGAAAGTGTCGGTGAGTGCGGCGCAGGAACCGGTCGGGCACGGGGAGAGACTACTTGACAATGGTGCATTCCGAAACGTCGGCGCGGGCGGGCGGCTGCGTCGTCACCAGATCCACCTCCACGGTGGTGGGCTGTGCGGTGATGGTGGTTTCCACTTCCTGGATACCCACCTCTACGGAACTCTCGTTATAGGCGTGTACCGTACAGCGCACTTTCTGCCCAATATCGGAGGTGACGTTATAGCGGGCGCGAATCGAATTCTCGGATATGATCGTGCCGTTAATGAAGCTATAATGGACGCTCGGTTGGAGGAGGGTTATCGCATGCCAGATCAACCAACCGCCCACAATGATTGCTGCAATCGCACCGCCTAACCACAGGATCCTATTTTTGCCCTCGGTGGAGCCATAACGTTCACGCAGATAGGCATCATCGGTCATACCCCCATCATAGGCGTGGGCGGGTAAGACGACGCGGCAACCAGAGCTGCCAACCGCTAAGATCAGCGGGGAAGTCAGACGACCGGCATACGCTACCGCCTGTGGAATGCCGGCCCGTGAGCGCAATATCGGCTGGAGGAAAAACGACGATGCGTCTGCTGTCAGTACACGCACATCCCGACGACGAAGCTAGTAAAGGTGCCGCCAGCATGGCTGCCTACGTGGCTGCCGGGCACCGGGTGCGAATCGTTACCGCTACGGGCGGGGAACGCGGGGATATCCTCAATCCGCGGCTGCAAGGCAACCGCCTCATCTCGGATCGACTCAATGAGGTGAGGCAGGAGGAGATGGCGGCTGCGGTAGCGGCCCTCGGTGTGGAACACCACTGGCTCGGATTCATCGACTCGGGCCTGCCGGAGGGCGATCCGCTGCCGCCGCTGCCGGAGGGGTGCTTTGCCCTCCAACCCGACGAGGTGACCGTGCCTGCACTCGTCGCTCAGATCCGCGAGTTCAGACCGCACGTGCTCGTCACCTACAACGAGGAAGGCGGCTACCCGCACCCGGACCATCTGGCCGTCCACCGGATCAGCATGGCTGCCGCCGAGGCCGCCGCCGACCCGAACTACCACCCGCTCCTCGGGGCCGCCTGGCAGGTGCAAAAGATCTACTACGACATTTCCTTTGCCCGCCCCCGCCTGGAAGCTCTCCACGAAGCTATGGAAGAGCGTGGGTTAGAGTCCCCATTCCTCAGTTGGCTGGCTGCGCGCCCGGAACGGAAACTGCGCCGGGCGGATGCGCGCCTCGCCGTCGCCGATTATTTCCCGCAACGCGACGCCGCTCTGCGCGCCCACGCCACCCAAATCGACCCCGACGGGTTCTTCTTCCAAGTGCCGCGCGCGCTAGAGGCCGAGGTGTGGCCGTGGGAGGAATTCGAGCTCGCCTGGGTCGCCGATGAATCACTGCGCCCGGCCCCTGGGAGCGTTGACGATGATCTTTTTGCCGGGATTGTCGACGACGACGGCAGCGCCCAGACTGAACGCGCCTAGCGGCGGCCAGACCGGGAAGGCCATGACTATAGTGGGCCGTATAGGTTACTCGAACTCTGCGGAGGCGTAACGGGTGGTGAAGGGTATGACAGTGACAATCACGGACGCGTGGACGCGGCTGGCTGCAGATCCCACCGTTCCCGCGCCGAGCGATGCCGACCGATATATCGTCTCCCCCGGGATTAACGGTTTTCTGACGTTTTTAGTCCTGGCAATCGTGGGGTGGCTGCTGTTCTCGGCAATGTCCCGTTCGATCCGTAAAGCGAATTTCCATGCGCGTGAGCGGGAAGAGGAAATGTACGGGCAATCAGCCGGGTCTACTCGCCGTTCCATTCCTATCGACCCGCACCTTAAACCACGGCAAGGCCCGTTCTCCGAAACCGTACTCGGCGGCAAGGAGGACGATAATTCGCCCACAACCTCCCGCGAGGGTAACAGTTAGATCAAGATGAGTTAAATATCGGGCCATTCGGGCGGGGTTTGGGTTACAGTGTGACCACTCCGCCCGAGAAAGTTGCACCCTTCCTCTGTATGCGACAGCCGGGCGTATGACGGGACCGCGTGGGAGGATTCACCATGGCAGCAGATCAGTACAACGCACACGTGGACGGTGGCAAGGCCGCAGGGGCGGGCGGCGTCGAGGAAACTCAACCAGTGAAGGCGACCGCCTCCGGTACCCTCCTGGGGGCCGTATTCCTGATGGCAACCTCGGCTATTGGCCCCGGATTCATCACCCAAACCACGAACTTTACTATTAAGATGGGGGCGGCTTTCGCGGCTGCCATCGCGATCTCGATTCTGGTGGATATTGCCGTACAGCTGAATGTGTGGCGGGTGATCGGCATTTCCGGTAAACGCACCAACACGCTCGGCAATACGGTGCTGCCCGGCCTGGGCTGGGTAATCGGCATTATGGTGGCCATCGGCGGGCTGGTGTTCAATATCGGCAATATCGCCGGTGGCGGCCTGGGTATGAACGCCATGCTAGGGCTCGACCCGAAGATAGGTGGCCTCATTACTGCGGTATTGGCTGTTTGTGTGTTCTTGTGGAAGGCAGCCGGCAAGGCCCTCGATTCGATCGTTGTAGTTCTCGGTTTCGTCATGATCGCGCTGATGTTGTATGTGACGATCGTGTCCGGCCCGCCCTACGGCCAGGCGTTAAAGCAGACCGTGCTGCCCGAGTCCTTTGACTTCCTCGTCATCACCACCCTGATCGGTGGGACCGTGGGCGGGTATATCACCTACTCGGGCGCTCACCGCATGGTTGATACCGGTATCGTCGGCGTGGACAACGTCAAGCGGATTACCCGCTCCTCGGTGATCTCCATCCTCGTGACCGGCGTGATGCGCTTCCTGTTGTTCCTGGCGATCCTCGGCGTAGTGACCACGGGGGCGCAGCTGGCCGATGAGAAGAACCAGGCGGCCCTCGCCTTCCAACATGCAGCCGGGGACCTGGGGATGCGTATCTTCGGCGTCATCCTGTGGGGCGCGGCCATCACCTCGGTGGTTGGGGCGGCCTTCACCTCCGTCTCCTTCCTCACCAAACAGGGAGCCTCAGTGTGGTTACGCAATGGGGTGACGGTAGCGTTTATCGTCGTCTCCAGCGTGGTGTTCCTGCTTTTGGGTAAAGCGCCGACCACCGTGCTCATTGTGGCCGGGGCCGTGAACGGGTTAATTTTGCCGGTCGGGTTCGCGCTCATCTTGTGGGTGGCGTGGCGACGCCGGGATCTGCTGGGCGGCTACGCCTACCCGGCCTGGCTACTGATTATCGGTGTGCTGACTTGGCTGCTGACCATCTACCTGGGTTGGAACTCACTGGAAGGTCTGGCCAAGCTATGGCAGGGCAGCTAAACCCCGATACGTGGCTGAGTCCCGACCCGCAACTGGATCTGGGCACGCAGCAGGGACGGGCCGCCTGCACTCCCGCGCAGGCGCGGGAGGCCTTCCGAGGCGGCCTTAACATCCCGACGGCGGGCTGGTGCGCCGGATATGCACAAGCGAACCTCATTATTGTGCCGCGCGATTACGCCTACGATGTGCTCCTCTTTGCGCACCGCAACCCGAAACCCTGCCCCCTATTGGGGGTGCTTGACGCCGGCGAAACCACCGGTGCGCTACTCGAAGGCGGCGATATTCGCACTGATGTGCCCGCATATACGATCTACCGGGACGGCGAATTAGCCGAGACCGTCACCGATATTCGTGACTGGTGGCGCGACGATCTGGTGACTTTGATTGTGGGGTGCTCCTTCACCTTTGAAGCGTCCCTCGTCGACGCCGGAGTGCCGGTGGCACATATTAACCAGGGTTGTAATGTGCCCATGTATCGCACTAGTATCCGCTGCGCTGAAGCCGGGCGGATGGGCGGGCCACTCGTTGTGTCAATGCGCCCCATCCCGGCCAGCCAGGTGGCGGATGCGGTGCGGATCTCCGCCCGCTACCCGGCGGTTCACGGAGCGCCGGTACATATCGGTGATCCCGCAGGCATCGGGATTGGCGACCTGGCCCGCCCAGACTTTGGTGACCCAGTCGATATTCCGCCTGGGACGATCCCAGTATTTTGGGCGTGCGGGGTGACGCCGCAGGCCGCCGTCATGGAATCACGGCCACCGCTGGCGATCGGGCATGCTCCCGGAAAAATGCTCATCACCGACGCGCGCGACAGCGACTACCTCGTGCCGTAGGGCAGCAAGCCAGGACTGCGCGTTAGTCGATGATGGCGAGGACGTCGTCGAGATTGATCCGATCCCCCTCACTGACGCGAATCTCCTGCACCGTGCCATCGCGGTGAGCGGATACGGGGGTTTCAGTTTTCATCGCTTCCACCACGCATACCGGGCTGCCTTCGCTCACCTCATCCCCCTCGGCGACGAGGATTTTCAACACGCCGCCGGCCATGGGGGAGCGTAGTTCGGTGGGGTCGGTGGCGTCCTCGGCGGACTCCGAGAGCGCATCGAGCGATTGGCTGGAGCCCCCACCCGAGAGCAGTGCGCGCATAAAGTTCGCGGGCACGCCCAGTTTGGCATTCTTCCCGTCAATCTCGATCATCATGCGCACCCGCTCCTGGCTCGGCACGGCCTGGCGGAACTGCGGGTCCGCCTCGATAACCCCGGCGAACTCGGACTCGATCCAGGTGGTGTAAACCCCCAGCCGCTCCTCATTGACGAAGGCATCTTCTTCCAGGATTGCGCGATGGAACGGCAGCACCGTGGTGATCCCGCGGATGCGCAGCTCTTTCAGGGCACGCCGGGCGCGGCGGATCGCGTGTTTACGGGAGATGCCCGAGATCACCACTTTGGCGAGCATGGAATCATACCGCCCGGAGATCACCGAATCGGTGTGGACGCCCGTGTCGATCCGGATACCCGGACCGGTGGGCGGGTCAAAGACGTCAATAGTGCCGGTAGCGGGCAGGAACCCACGGCCCACATCCTCGGCATTAATACGGAACTCGAAGGCATGCCCGGTGGGCTCCACATCCCCGTCCAGGGGTAGTTTCTCGCCGCTGGCGATTTGCAACTGGGCGAGCACCATATCAATCCCGGTGACTTCCTCCGTCACCGTATGTTCCACCTGGATACGGGTATTGACTTCCAGGAAGGAAATTGTGCCATTCGCGCCCAGGAGATATTCGACCGTCCCCACACCCACATAGCCGGCCTCGCGGCAAATATCACGTGCCGAGTTCACAATCAACGCCCGCTGTTCATCGGTGAGGAAGGGGGCCGGAGCTTCTTCCACGAGCTTTTGATTACGCCGCTGCAAGGAGCAATCCCGCGTACCCAGGACGAATACGTTTCCGTGCGTATCAGCAATCACCTGGGCTTCCACATGCCGGGGCTTATCGAGGAACTGCTCTAGGTAGCATTCGCTGCGGCCGAAGGCAGCCTGCGATTCCCGCACGGCCGACTCGAATGCCTCCTCCACATCCTCCAGTTTGTGGACCACGCGCATTCCGCGCCCACCGCCCCCGTAGGCGGCTTTAATAGCAATCGGTAGCCCCAGTTTTTCGGCGACGGCGCGAGCCTCCCGGGCGTCAGCCACATTGCCATCGCTACCCTGCACTAGCGGCGCTCCTACCCGCTGCGCAATCGTGCGAGCTGCCACCTTATCCCCGAGCAGCTCGATAGTTTCCGGGCGCGGCCCAATCCAGGTCAGGCCCGCATCCATAACCGCGCGTGCCACCTCGGCTCGCTCCGCCAAGAAACCATAGCCCGGATGGAGGGCATCGGCCCCACTGCGGCGGGCAATAGCGAGGATCTTGTCCACATTAAGGTAGGTGTCAGCAATATCGTCACCCTCTAGCGAATACGCCTCATCAGCCACGCGCACATGCAGGGCCTCGGCATCTGGGTCAGCAAAAATCGCCACCGACT
Organism: Actinomycetes bacterium; assembly: GCA_023387755.1. Classification (GTDB taxonomy): domain Bacteria; phylum Actinomycetota; class Actinomycetes; order Actinomycetales; family Actinomycetaceae; genus Bowdeniella. Next base: position 12,322 of record JAEWHO010000006.1, read on the forward strand.
CGATCCCGGCCTCAGCGCAGGTATGGGCGATACGGACCGCGATTTCGCCGCGGTTAGCAATCAGGACTTTCTTCATGGCTGCGGGCTTTCTGGCTGAAAAGTGTCGGAGGGCTGAAAAGTGTCGGAGGGCTGGGACGTGTGCGAGGGCTGGGATGTATGCGAGGGCTGCGGGGTGCCTGGCTGCCCGCTTCCTCCTGGACCGGGCGCGGGCACAGACTGCGCGGCGTCGGCGTCGTCGGGAATACCCTCTACGGACCCGATCGCATCATCGGCGACGGAAGGCAAATGGTAAAGGCGGAAACGGATTTTCGCGCCCGGCGGGAGCTGCGCGAGTACGTCCAGATCATGGTGCATGACGACGCCGATCACCGGATAGCCGCCGGTCACCGGATGGTCGCGCATGAATACAACCGGCTGGCCCTCGTGCGGGATCTGGATGGCGCCGGCGACCGTACCTTCGGAGGCGAGCTCACCCATATCGCGGCTGCTAAGCGGGGTGCCGGATAGGCGCAACCCGATCCGGTTGGACGTTTCGGTAACCTCCCAGTCCTGCCCGAGGAGCGCGTCGATCTGCTCCGGGTCGAACCAGTCATCACGCGGGCCGAGGACCACAGAGACGGTGACGCGGTCACGCGGCAGCGCCGGCGCATGTTTCGGATCGGAAACAAAACTCGGCCAGCGCGGCGGCTGCACGGCCAGCTCCTGGCGGGCCTGCAAGGGGGCCGGGCCCTCACCCGACAGCAGATCAGTACTGGCCGAACCCAACACCGGTTCCGGCGTGAAACCACCGCGCACCGCCAGATAGGCGCGCACCCCGCGCTTGGGGGCACCCAGGGTGAGTTCCTGGCCATCCAGCAGCGCAAACGGGGTATTGAGAGCGGGCCGATAATCGTGCACATCCTCGGCAAGATGCGGGCCGGTGACCGTGAGCGGCACCTGCGCGCCCGTTACCGCCACCACCAGATCACCGATCGCTCGGACCTTCAGCCCGCCGAGGAGATTTTCGATCACGGCAGTGCCGGTGGGATTCCCGACGACGATATTGGCGCGGCGAGCGCTGCGCAGATCCATAGCCCCAGATTCCGACACCCCCAGATCGGCATGGCCGGGGCGGCCCTGGTCGGCGAAAAGGGACTGCACCCCCGTGGCCAGAACCGTGAGGCCGTAATCCACCGGGGCCGGCTCCGGGGCCGACGGCGCAGCCACCTCGATCAGCTCACAAACCGCCCGATAGCGGACAATATCCCCCGGAGCGATGGCGGATGGCTCGGGCCGAGTAGCGTCCCACATCGGCTCGGTGCACCGGCCAATCAGCTGCCAGCCGCCCGGAGTGGAACGCGGATAGACGGCCGAGAAATGACCGGCCAAACCCACCGCACCGGCCGGAACGGCGGTACGCGGCGAGGAACGGCGAGGAATATCCAGGGAGTTATTCTCCCCAATGCAATACATGAAACCGGGTGCGAAACCGCCGAAAGCAGCCGTCCACGCTTGGCCAGTATGAGCGTCAATCACAGCTTGGCGGCTCATGCCCAGGTGGGTGGCGACGTCGTCGAGATCATCCCCGTCATAGAGCACGTCCAGCGTGATTTCGCGGGCGTCGCCGCCGGTGCGCTCGCGGACGGTGAGATCACGGATATGGCGGGCCACCTGCTGCGCCATCACCGGGGATGCTGCGCGCACCAAGACTGTGCGGGCGGCCGGCAGGCACTCGACCATCCCGGCGGGCGGGTCACTGGCCAGGGTGTGATGGAGGGCCAAGACATCGTCGAGGGAATCTAACTCGACGAGGAAAGCGAGGTCCCCACAGGGCAGAATGCGGCGTTTCATACGAACGACCTGAGTGAGATTCCGGCGCTTTGCAGGGCGGTGGCGACCGTGCGCGCGAGGGCCACCGCGCTCGGAGTATCCCCGTGGACGCAGATGGATTCGGCGTGCAGGGACACGGTGCTGCCATCGATTGCCTCGATCTCACCTTCGGTGACGAGCCGGACCATGCGATCAGCGGCCTGCTGCGGATCGGTGATGACGGCCCCCTGCTCGCGGCGGGAGACGAGCGTGCCCTCGGGGGTGTAGGCGCGGTCCGCGAAGGCCTCGATAACCGGGCGCAGACCGGCAGCCTCAGCTTCCCGGTAGATCACACTGTTTGGCAGACACAGGATCGGCAGGGTGGTATCGAAGGTGCGGACCGCATCGACGACGGCGCGAGCGTGCACCTGATGATGCACGATCGTGTTATAGAGCGCGCCGTGCGGCTTAATGTAGCGGATCTTGCTGCCTGTGGTGTGGGCTAGGGCAGACAGAGCACCGAGTTGGTACACGATGAGCGCAGTGAGGTCGGCGGGCGCGACGTCGTGAAAAACCCGACCGAAGTTCGCGAGGTCTTGGTAGGACACGTGCGCCCCAATGGTGACGTTATTGGCGGCAGCCAGCTCGCAGGTGCGGCGCATGACGGTGGGATCGCCGGCGTGGAAACCGCAGGCAATATTCGCGGAGGTGGCCAGTTGCATCATGGCGGCGTCATCCCCGAGGGCCCAGTTAGAGAAGGATTCGCCCGAATCGGAATTGAGATCGATATGCACCGTTGCTCCTAAAAACGTGGCTTTGCCCCCATGGTATCGGAGGGCAGGAGCGCAGGCAGGGTGGGGTCTTATGATGGATAGTGTCGGCATTTTCGTAATGCAGTGCGAATTGGTTAAATCCCTCACGTGAAGCCGAATAAATTTGACGGGGGGAGGGGACCGCCCGGCCTAATTTAATAATGGAGCGGATGGCTATACGATTGAACTATCCAACCTCTCGTGTCCAGTCCATTAAATCCAGGGCTACTACACCAGGATCGAACCATCGTGAAACGCTTACTGAGTATCCTCCTCACCACTGCACTAATTTGCGGTATCCCCCTCATTGCGGAAGCGGCTCCCGCGAATTCCTATGACGGCAACCGAGACGGCCGCGCTGACCTTGTCGCTCGGGTACATAACGCGAACCAGGTACGTAGCTATCTGGGGAACGGGTACGGAAGCTTCCCGAATACTGCCCTGACTGTCGGCCCATTTACCACGGCTGACTATCTGCTTACCGCACCGAATTTCAGCGGGGCCGGGGCCGGGGATATCATCACCCGCGACCATATCGACCACACCCTGCGGCTGTTCCGTTCCCTTGGAAACGGCCAGTTCACCGGTGGCTGGGTCATTGGGTGGGGCTGGCAAGTGATGGACACGATCCTTTCCCCAGGCGATTTCGACGGCGATGGCCACGCCGATATCGTGGCACGTAAACCCGATGGCACACTCTGGCTGTACCCCGGTAACGGGCGCGGCGGATTTGGTAGCAGTCGCGAGATCGGCTGGGGCTGGCAAGTGATGGACACGATCCTTTCCCCAGGCGATTTCGACGGCGATGGGCGCGCGGATATTGTGGCGCGTATGCCTGATGGCACGCTGTGGCTCTACCCGGGTAACGGCCGGGGTGGATTCAGCAATAAGCGGCAGATTGGCTGGGGCTGGCAAGTGATGGACACGATACTTTCCCCAGGCGAGTTCGCCGGAGATGGGCGCGCGGATATTGAGGAGAGTTTGCCTCATGGCACGCTGTGG
>JAEWHO010000023.1 GCA_023387755.1 Actinomycetes bacterium
GTGTATCTCGGGATAGCCAGTGGGTGCATCAGCGTGGCGACGCATGAAGTCGTTGACCAGGGCCCGCGCCGGTTTTCCAGTAAACGCGCGAGTCAGTTCGGTGCCAGTGAACGCCGGGTCAGCTAGCGCGGCCCGGTGAATCGCGGAAGTACCGGCCTCATCGGTAAGCAAGAGCAGCGTTCCCACGGCGACGGCACTAGCTCCCGCCTCCAGCGTCGCCCGCACTTTCTCGACGCCGTCAATCCCACCAGCCCCGATCAGCGGCAAATCCACGCACTCGCGCACCCGGCCGACCAAGTCCGGCAGATCAACTGGCTCCGGGAAAACCTCCGGCGTGAACGTTGCACTGTGGCCGCCAGCGGCTGCCGCTTGGACCACCAGCCCGTCCACACCCCGCTCAGCGGCAACACATGCCTCCTCCGGATTCGTCACCGTCACCAGCACGGCAGACCCGGCCTGCTGGAGCGCAGCAATAACCGCCCGCTCGGGAAGCCCAAAAGTAAAGGACACCACCGCCACCGGGTTGGCGGTTAGCAGAGCGATCTTCTCGTCGAAATGGTCATCGTCGTGGATCGGCTCGGCTGGCGGCTCTACACCAAGCGCCTGCATATCCGGCAAGATCTCAGCCGTATAGCGGGCATACTCGGCGGGGTTCATGGCGCGGGAGTCAGGGACGAAGACATTGACTCCAAAGTCCCGGGTGGAGCGGCGCAATTCGGCAATCTTGCCAGCCAATTCCTGCGGCGCCTGATACCCGCCGGCAAGGAATGGAAACCCTCCGGCTTTAGCGACGGCGGCGCATAGCTCCACCGTGGTGGCGCCGCCGGCCATAGGGGCGGCAACGATCGGATGGGGCGAGGAAAAAATCGCGGTATCCATATCACCAGTGTGCGGTGGCCCCTTCGAGCCAGCAACACGTAGCCACGTACCACAGCGATGACCCACTTGCGCCGGCTCTAGTATGCTAGCAACATAGCTATATGGGTAAACAACAGTTCAATGTCTACCTCGATCCAGACCTCGTGCGCCGCGTTAAACACCGCGCTATCGATGAAGGCTGCTCCCTATCTGAACTGGTCAGCCGCTGCTTGGAAAAATACCTACAAGAACGGGAACCCAACCATGCTTAGTGTCTCGCTCGTTCGTAACACTCCGCGGCTACAGGAGGTGGCCGCCTTTTACACCCTTATAGGCCTTAAACAACAGACGTCGGGGGAGCGGATCGTGCACCTTGCCGCTGACGGCGGGGCGATCCTGGTCCATGAGTGCACCGGCGTCAGCACCGAACTTGGGCTCCACTGCGCCGATGTCACCGCAGCAGCCGAACACCTGACTGCCGTTGGGTTCGACGTCGAAGTATGGGATGAGGCCTACGGGCGGCACGCTGCTATCGTGACCCCCCTCCAGGCGGGCGTGTGGGTCACCGAAGCTATGAGTGACCCGTACGGCTATCGCATCCACGTTCCGGAAGAGTCAGAGTATCGCTGCGAGGTATGTGCGATCTACTATTCCGCAGACTTTGACCGCGATCGTGAGTTCTTCAACCGCCTGGGATTCCACACCATTGAGCAGGCCTATGACTGTTGGGAGGAGCTGGCCGGCGGGCCCGGCTGCGGAAGCATCGGACTGCACGGGGGAGAAGACCAGGCCGGTATTACGCCGTCGTCCGATCCGCTCACCCGTACCTCGGCGGCCGCGTGGGTGAGCATCCAAACCACCGAACAACTCTCGGCGCTGGCTGAGCGTCTGAGTGCAGCGGGCTACCTGGCTGAGGTCGTCACCGACGACGCCGCCACAAAGGTGCACGTCACTGACCCGGATGGGTGCCGTCTAGAGATTCACCCACTCCAGCGTTAAGGGCGGCGCCCGGTCCGGGGTTTGGGCGCGCGAAATTCGGGGACAGGGCGGGGGAGAGGCAACCGAGACTGCTGCCATCCTGCACTCGGATTGTAACGATATTATAACGAATATCGATTAACAAAGACTTTTGCGCTGAGTGTTTGTAGGATTCTCAAAGAAATTGACGGCTGCTTATGGAGCCATCCGAAAAGTATGTTCGTTTGGTTTCGTTCGGTCCCTGTTGTCTACCCTAGCCCGGCATCCTCGTATGGCCGGGCGCGTTGACGAATGGCAATGTGTGAAATGAATACTCAACCGCTTCTTCGCGTGCGCGGTCTATCGAAGCGTTACGGCACGGTCAGTGCACTCGATGGTGTTGGACTCGATGTGTATCGAGGCGAGATCGTCTGCATTATTGGTCCCAACGGGGCCGGAAAGAGCACCCTGTTCAACGTGCTCTCCGGCAGTCTTCAGCCGGACTCAGGTGAGATGACGCTCGCGGGGGAGAACTACCGCCCGGATTCTAGTGAAGCTGCGCGGGCAGCCGGGGTCGGAATTGTGCATCAGCAGGTCCGTATCGATCCGGAATTAAAGGTCTACGAAGCGATCGTGCGCACCTCCTTCCGGGCTAGCCAGTCCGATGAGGAAGCTATCCAGTTCGCCGTGCAGGTGATGGGGGAGTACGGGCTTCAGATTGACCCGCGTGGGCGTGTTGGCGACCTGCACCGGGCGGACGCTACCGCAGTTGAGCTTCTGCGGGTGGCCCAGGAAGAGACCCAACTAATCCTCCTGGATGAGGTCACCTCCTCATTCAACGATCTTGAGATATCTCAGTTCCACAAGCTAGCGCTCGCTTTGGCAGCCGAAGGACGTGCGCTTATCTACATCTCGCACCGACTAGACGAGGTGCAGGCGCTTGCGAACCGCGTCGTCGTCTTCGATCATGGTCGACTCACGCGGGAACTTATCCCCGGGCGCGATTCGAAAGCCGACCTCATTAGGGGCGGTTTCAATAAGGATATAGAGATTCGGACCCGACCCAATGAGCCGGGTGGCCAGCAGGAAATGATGAGATTGGTTGACGCCGTGGGGCATCATGGCCTCGCCCCGGTCAACCTAGAAATTCGCTCTGGTGAAGTGCTTGGTATTACCGGGTTGCGGCGTGCCGGTGTGGATGAATTGATTGCTCTTCTGGTTGGTGCTGACC
>JAEWHO010000020.1 GCA_023387755.1 Actinomycetes bacterium
CTGAGCCTACGCAGATTTTCCGCGTTTGTGGGCGAAGCCCCCGTTTTGTTGCGAGAATGCAACAATCAAGTCACCGTTACTGCTCCTGTGTTCTCCGCTCGGCGGGTAAGAGAAAAGATGCCCCCAAGGCTAGCCCAATACGGATGACACGGCGCTTCCCCCATGCCTTCACCAGGTGGGGAACTAACCCAGAGGCCACGAACGTCCCTAAGGCCAGTGCCATCATGAGCCATCCGGTCGATAACGGGTCATAACCGAGGGCGCCCTGCAGTAGCAGAGGCAGCACAAATAGCAGCCCGAACTCACCGAAGGACACCAAGAAGACGGTGAACGCGCCCACGCTGAAGGTGCGAATGCGGAAGATATCCAGGTGTACCAGTACGGGCCGAGCCTGCCGATCAGGGCGAGTAAGCCGAATGGGATATTGAGTCAAAAAGCCCACCGCCACGAATGGTCGGTGGCGAGCCAGCCCCCCACCAGCGGTTCCGATCCTTCAGTGTCGGTTCCATCGGTGGGTTCGAGCCGCCCGTGGATGGGCGGGTTAGGTTACCTCGGGATCGAGCCGTATCGGAATGAGCTGTATCGGGTTGGCATAGAGACGAAAATATCGCGAACTCCTCTCATATAGACATCATGACGGCAACATATTGACGGCGCATCGATAAAGTTGTGGGGGGGGGTGAGATATGAGACGTAGGGACTAAAGTTTTTGTGCGCGGCACCGTAAGATAGCAGCAGTATGTGACCATGCCCAGAATCTAGGGATTGTTCCCTTCGCCGGCGCCCACCTGTGCGCGGGGTGATGGCGTACTGACCAGGCTGCTAAGGAGTGACAGTGCCGAAGATCGACGCCCCCAGTGTTGCTGAACACCGGGCAATGCGGGAACAGCAAGTGCTACAGGCGGCCGCTGACCTCCTGGTAGAAGGAGGGCCGCAGGCGCTCAACCCGGCCGCTGTGGCGAAGCGTTCGCGGATTTCTCGTACCGCCGTCTACCATTACTATCCTTCCACTGCGGATCTGCTCGCCGGCGCCCTCGAACATCTCATGGCCACCGCGGTTCACGATTTGGAGGACGCGGTCGCCAAAGCTGGCCCAGGCCCGATGGAAAAAATCGAAGCCTATGTGCGCGCCTCCCTCACCTCGGCTGCTACCGGATACTGTGCGGGCCTGGTGGATCCCTCCGCGATTCCGCCCGCCCAGCGCCAACAGCTCGCACAATGGCATGAGCGCCTACTCGCACCCCTACGTGAGGTTGCCCAAGACTGCAAAGCGCCAGACGCAACGTTGGCAGCACAACTTGTGCAGGGCATGATTGATGCCGCCGCCAAAGCGGTCAGCGAGGGGCGTGACCTGACGTATGTGACCGAAACAACCCTGGTGCTTTTGCGGGCGGCCCTGGGGCGCCCGCATGGCGGCGTCGTCGCCTAAACTGCGCCAGCTGAAAGGATACGGCGTGCCCACACTCGAAGAACTCACCGCCCCCTACGGCCCGGCCCCGCAGATCAGTGCCGCCGATGTGCGGGCCGCGCGCACCGGCCGCACCCGCCCGCTCGTGGTGCTAGATGATCACGCCTCCGGAACCCAGTCGGTGGCAGATCTGCCCGTCGTCACCGCCTGGAGCCGCGAGGATTTGCGCTGGGCCCTACAGGCTGAGGCGCCCGCCGTCATCGTTGAAACCGATACGCGAGCGATGGCCGCCGTCGATACTGAGGAACGCGATTTTGACGTCACCCGGGCAGCCCTAGCGGCGGCTGCAGATATTGGGGAAGATATTGACGTCGCGTTGCGCTCCGACTCCACCCTGCGTGGGCACTACCCGTTGGAAACTGACGTTATCTCCGCCTGCCTACGTGATGACGCCGAACATAGCGTTGACGGCCTCATTATTTGCCCGGCCTTCCCGGACGCCGGGCGGATCACGGTCGATTCCACCCATTACGTGAAGGGTGAGCGGGACGTCTATCACCCCGTCCACCTGACCGAATATGCGTCCGATCCGCAATTCCCATTCGACACCTCCAATATTCCCCAGTGGATCGAGGAACGCACCCGCGGAAGGATTGGGGCGAGCGAGGTTTTCCGGCTCACTTTGGACGTCTTACGCCAAGGGCCCGACGCCGTCTCCAACCTTCTCATGCAGGCGCGCCGCCGCATTCCCGTGGTAGTCGACGCTGTCACGGAGGCAGATCTACGGTGCCTCGCGGTAGCCCTGTATCGCGCCGAAGAACGCGGCCGCCGTTTCCTGTTCCGGGTAGCCCCGCAGTTTATTCGGGCCTACCTGGGCCAGGAGGAGCCGCGCCCGCTGGCGGGCGCGGACGTCGAGGCGCTGCGGGAAGGTGGCTTGGCGGAAGGGGCCAAACACGGGCTCGTGGTGGTCACCCAGCCCACCGGTTTAGTAGACCGGCAGTTACGCGCTCTGCGCCGTCGTCGCGGATTGCGGGAAGTGGAGGTGAAACTGCCCGCCCTCGCCGATCACCGGCGAGACCTGCACATCGATGAGGTGGTGGCGCGAGTGGTGCAGAATCTCGCGGTAGACCACACGGTGCTGCGGCTCTCCCGCGAGGGGCAGGCAGGTGAATCCGAGTTCCGCCTGCGCCGCGAGGTCGATACGGCCCTGCTGGAGATTATTCGCCGGGTGGTGGCGGCAACCCAGTTGCGGTTCATGGTGGCGCGCGGCGGCATGATTGCCATGACCGTGGCGCGCGGGATGGGGGTACGCCGCGCCTGGGTGCACGGCCCGCTGCTGCCCGGTGCCGTGTCCCTGTGGAGTGCCGCGCAGGGGGCGGCGCGCGGGGTGCCGTTCGCGGTGTACGCCGGGACCATCGGTGACGACGAGTCCCTGGCGGATGTGGTAGATATTTGCGCCAATACGCCTCTGCCGGCCCGCGCCCCGGCGCTTAGTCAGCCGGCAGTCCAAGCCCTCCCGGCCGCGCGCGTGGCAGTAATCGGCCTGGGGGCGACCGGCCTGCCTATGGCGGCCCGTCTGGCCGAAGAACACTCGGTAGTTGCCTTCGATATTGATGCGGAACGCCGGCAGGCCGCTTGGCGTAATAACGTGGCCGTCGCCGTCAGTGCGCGTGACGCCGCCGCCGATGCCCAACTGGTGGTTCTCAATGTGCGGAATCTGGAGCAGGTTCACGATGTGCTCTTTGATTCGCCGGATTCCGTGGCCGAGGTGCTGCCCGCCGGCAGTGTGGTGCTGCTGTGTACCTCCACGGGGATTGACGGGGCCCGGCAGATCGCGGAGCTACTGGCTGAGCGTGACATTTACCTGGTAGATGCGCCCGTTTCTGGCGGGCCGGATCGGGCCCGCCGTGGTGAACTGCTGGTGGCCGTGGGGGCTAGTGTGCAGGCGCGCGATATGGCTGCCGGGGTGCTCGCCACCATGGCCGCCCAGGTGGTGCATGTGGGGGAGCAGCCCGGGGATGGCCAGGCGATGAAGATTATCCAGTCACTGCTGACCGGCGTGCAGGTGCAGGCTACTGCGGAGGCAATGTCCCTAGCCGGAGTGCTCGGCTTGGATCGGGGCGCCGTCGTCGATCTTCTGCGGCATGCGGATGTCGGTTCGGCAGTGGTGGCCGAACGGGCGGGCCGCATGTTGCGGGCGGAGGGCACCGTGGTGCACAAGGCCCTCGATATTACCCTCCAGGAGCTCGGGATCGTGGCTTCCACCGCCTACCATGCCGGCGTGAGCGTACCCCTGGCAGCAGCCGCCGAGCAGACGTTCTTGCTGGCCCACCGCTCCGGGCTTGGGGAGTGGGACGATTCGGCGATTATCCGGCTGTTCGAGCCGGAGGAAAACGACTAACACCCGGTAGGGCAGGAGGCACAGGTGGAAGCGAACGAGCTGACGGCCGAGTGTGGTGAACCGATGTGGGAGCCGCTGGACTTACGTGCCGGTGACTACAGTGCTCGCCTCAGCATCACCGGCGGCGGCCTGGCAGGCCTGTGGTGGCGCGGACAGCGGTTGGTGGTGGACTATCCCCTCACCCAGGTGCGCCCCGCCTTCCGCGGCGTGGTGCTGGCACCGTGGCCGAATCGGCTCGTCGATGGGCGGTGGCGTTGGCGCGGCCAGGACTTCCAGCTGGCCCTCACCGAACCGGACCGCTCCCACGCCCTGCACGGGCTGGTGGTGTGGAACCGTTTCCAGGTCCGCCACCACAGCGCCGCAGCGGCAACATTGACGACGACGATCACCGCCCAAGACGGCTACCCCTTCACGGTCGAGGTGACTACGGAGTATGTGCTCGACGCCGAGACCGGCCTGCACTGGCAGGTGCGGGCTACGGCTGTGACCGGGCCCGCTCCGGTAGGGCTCGGGCTGCACCCCTACCTGGTGGCCGGTGAGGGTGGGGTTGATGAATGGGAGTTACACGCACCCCTGCCCTATGTGCAGGACCATCACGGCCCCCGCCTCCTGCCCGGGCAGCTCCACCCCGTCAGTGGTGACCGCGACTTCACGGCCGGCTTCACGCCGCTGCAGGGGGTGAGCGTGGACCACGCCTTCTATCAGCCCGATACGCCCACCGTTATTCGGCTGCGGCGTGCGGGGGCAGCGGCGTCGGGGATGGTCGGCGTCGAATTAACAACCTCGGCCCCGTGGGTGCAGGTATATACCGGGGACCTCGCCGATCCGGCCCTGCCCGAGCACCGGGTAGGGGTGGCAGTGGAGCCGCAAACATGTGCGCCCAACGCGTTTAATTACCTACCCGACGACGGCGCCGCCTCGGCCGAGCAGCGGCAAGGCGCAGCGCATATCCTCGCCGCCGGAGACTCGCTGGAGTGTGAGTGCACCATACGCCTAATCACGAGTAATCAGTGATTTGCGGTTTGTTTTTTTATCGAATCATTGAGAAAACCCTTGACAGGGTTTCAGCTCCCTTGTTAGCCTTCCTGTAATCTCGGTCACGGGAGGGGGTATAACACAGGAGGAGTTGCAATGAAGCGACGATTGATCGCAGGAGTAATGTCCGCCCTGATTGCTGGGGGCGCTCTCGTGGCGGTGCCTGCGAATGCGGGGGCGATCAAGGATTATATCCGCTGTAATAGCGTAGGTCCGGAGCGAGTTGCCTTGTATGGCAAGAAAGAGAAGGCGTCAGAAGTTATGACCATGCAGCTAGGTGGGCGAACTTATTATAAGAAGAGTGGCGAGTACAAAGCCTATAAGATCACGCCCGGAAAGCGCGGGAATTGGTATATTGAATCCGCTACTCTGTTACTCCGCGAGTCTGGTGCTACGTGTCATGGCCAGATGGACTAGAGGTACCATCGCGGTTTTGCTAGCAGCGCTGGCCGGTTGTAGTGCCGGCCAGCCTGCCATCGAGTCATCCTCTGCGGTGAAGCAGGACTTTGGGCCATATGTGGTGGTTCCCGAGGGGGCCGAGCCCACGCCGTATCCGCCGGTGTTTGAAGCAACGGATGCGCATTTAGGGTTGCCCGAGTCCCGTATTCAGGGGTGGAAGGCGAAAGAGAAAATCACCCCGCCGCAGATGTCGTTTGAGGAGAAGGTGGAGTATTACCGGGATATTGCTGAAAAGAATTTTCGTTTCAGTGCCCCGGAATACACTGGCGAATTGCCGAAAGTGGAGATAACCCGTTTCTATACTGAGGAAGAAATCGGCCAGAATTACGTCAATTGTATACGCGACAAAGGGTTCCCGGCCGTGTGGACCGGCGATCCACGAGCACTGGTATTTGAGTTGGACGAGGGTCCTGATGAGTCGCAAGAATTACCGTTTGAACTGGCGGTGTATGAGTGTGACTTGAAGTTTCCACTGGATCCGGATTTCTTCCATGAGCCTACCGATGCGCAATTGGGGGTGTGGTACGACTATTTGATCGAGGCCTATATTCCTTGCCTCGCCTCCATCGGGCGGCCCTACACAGTTACGCCATCGTCGAAGGAAGCTTGGATTGCCAGTATTCGTGGTGGCCCGAGCGTGAAATGGGAGCCGGAGATAGCCATCCCATCCAATGACGCTCGAGCGCACGCCGCCTGCCCGGTAAAGCCGCCGCGGGAAGAATACTGGGGCCGATAAATGGCCGAATCCCACCCTGTATCCGCTGCACCGGAGTCCAAGAACGTTTGGCGCACACGCCTGCTCTACGCCGTCGGCCTGCTTGCTGTAGCCGCAATCGCCTTCTGGGCGGGCCGGACCACCCTAAAGCCAGCCGCCATCGATGCGGAACGGAGCAATGCGAGCGCCACCATCGAGGTGGCCGAACGTGAATTCGGCCGCGGCCAAACCGTCGGTACCACCGTGACGATGGCAAAACATGCCATTGGTGCAAATATGCGCGCCGGCACCCTGACAGAACTGACCAACCAACCTGCCTACAAGACTGGCGACACCCTCTACCGCGTCGACCAGCACCCCATCCGTATCGCGGCCGGAACGGTGCCGATGTACCGGGACCTCAGCGCAGGAGCCAAGGGGCCGGATGTGCAATCCCTCAACGCCGCTCTAGCGGAGCTGGGATATGCGGCCGACGCCGAAAGCAACACCTTCGCGGCCGCCACCACCCAAGCCGTGCGTGCCTGGCAGCAAGACCTCGGCATCGAACAGACAGGTATCGTCCAACGCGACGAACTCATTATCGTTCCGCACCTGCCCACCGCCCTCAGCTTTGACCCGGAAACAGCATTCCTCGGCAACCAACTCGCCGGCGGAGAACGCTTCATCCTGGGCCCCTCCGGCGAGCCGCAGTTCACCATGGAACTCCTACCCGGCCAGGCTGCTCTCATTCCCGCTGATGCCACCATTACCGTCACCTTCCAAGACCGCCAATGGCCCGCCGTCGTCAGTGAAAAGAAAGCCAGCGACGACGGAAACACCATTAATATGCTGCTCACCGCGCCCGACGGCGGCGTTGTGTGCGGTCAAGACTGCGCGCTGCTCCCACCCCAGGAGAAGCAGTACCTGACCGCCCAAGTGGAAGTTGTGAAGAACCAAAGCGGCCCGGCCGTACCCATCTCAGCCCTCACCTCCAACCCGGATGGCACCAGCAAGGTGACCGTCGTGACGAAGGCTGGGGATGAGGAGCGGCAGGTGCGGGTCCTCCTCTCCCAAGACGGCATGGCCCTCGTGGAAGGCCTCACCGTGGGTGACGTTGTGCGGGTATTTAATCCCGCCGGCGGCACAGCACCTGGCGGCTCACCCCCCGGTGGGCCAGGGCCCGGCGAATCGCAACCTGGTGGCGGCAATAGTTCCACGCCGAGCGAACCCGGCGGTGAACCAGGCAGCAGCGACAGTGCCCCGCCCAGCGGCCCAGCCGAGAGCCCGGCTGCGCCGTCGTCGCCCCAATCCTAGGGGGAGGGCATGCCGCAACTCAGCGTCCGCGACCTCAGTTTCTGCTACCACCGGGGAGGGGAGGAACTCTTCGGCGGGCTAAGCCACACGTTCACCCCCGGGGCCGTCACCGCCCTCACCGGGCCGTCTGGCCGCGGGAAATCGACGCTACTGTACGTGCTGGGGCTCCTGCTCACCCCGAGCAGCGGCGCGGTAGAGCTCGATGCCGTTACCGTCAGCTCCCTGCCCGATCGGCAGCGTTCGCGGGTGCGCGCTCAGGAAATCGGGTTCATCTTCCAGGATTCCGAGCTGAATCCGAGCCGCACAATCCTCGACTCGGTTATCGAACCGACCCTCTACGGCCAGCCCCCGGATACCGGCGCTGAGGGCGCCCACACGGCGGTGGAGGAGCGGGCACTTCACCTCCTGGAACGCTTCGGCCTAGCCCACCGCGCCCACCATCGGCCAGGGGAAATATCGGGCGGGCAAGCGCAACGGGTGGCAGTGTGCCGGGCCCTGATGAACGCTCCGAGTGTGCTCCTGGCCGATGAACCCACCGGGAACCTCGACCGCGATAATGCCGCCCTCGTGCTCGACGCGCTCGCGGCCGCAGCCGGCGAAGGAAAAACGGTCATCATCGCCACGCACGACCCCTTCGTCCTCACCTACAGCAGCCAGCAGGTGGAACTATGACCGCCCGCCGCTTCCTTTCTGAAACCGTGCGCAGCGCCCGCGGCGCCGTTGTCAGCTCCGCACTCGTGTTGGTCGTGCTTGCCCTCACCTGTTTTGGGGCGCTTAGTATTGCCGGGAAAAACGCTGCCTACGAGGCGCAGGTGCGGGCGCAGTTCGAAGGGACCGGGGCCCGCCAAATTACCTATCACAGTGGCGGAAACAACCAGTGCATTAACGAGCTCACCGTAGCGTCAATAGCGAAACTCCCCGCCGTCACCGCAGTGCTCGCGCTCGGGGGAGTCACTGACGTAACCAACGGAGCGATCCCCGGTACCCCGCCCGTGGCCCTACAACCGGTGCGCGGGGATCTACCGGCGGCGGCGACGCTCACCCAGGGGCGTTGGCCCGCGCCAGGCGAGGTTATTCTCGGCGAAGCAGCGGTAAGTAAACTCCGCTTCGCGATGGCATCCGGCTATGTGGAAACCAGCGCGGGGCAGCAGTACGCCGTCGTCGGTGCGTACCGGGCCAATGACGCCCACACAAACCTCAACGATATGGCGATCACCCCGGCGGCTGCGGGAGAAAAACTCACCACCCTGCACGTGGATGTGCGCGAATTAGCGGATGTGGGGGCGGTACAGGCGAGTGCGTACAGCATCATGAACCCGAGCGAGCCGCAGAATCTCACGATCCACAGCGGGCGGGTGGCGGCCCAAACCGCCCTGGAAGCGAGCCTGCTTGCCAGCGCTGCCGGGCGGTCAACATTCCTGCTGATTCTTGGGGTCGGCGGGCTGTTCGTGTCCATCGTGGTGCTCTCCGACGTGCTGATCCAACGCCGTGACCTGGGGCGCCGCCGTGCGTTGGGCTGTTCACGCGGGCTCCTAGTTGCGCTCGTGACCGCCCGCAATACACTCGCCGGCAGTATCGGTGCGGCGCTCGGCACCGGCGTGGCGCTAATCTACGCCTGGTACAGCTTCACTCTCCCGCCGCTGGACTTTGCGCTCGCCGTCATGGTGCTGTGCATACTCGTATGCCTGGTGGCGAACCTGCCGCCGGCCATCTTCGCCGCCCGCCGGGACCCAGTCAGCGTCCTGCGGACGCCGTAATGGTTCCGGTGAAAATATAGAAAAGCGCCGCACACAGGAAGTTCTATGTGCTCGCCCCAGTGTTTAAATTGACCGCGCCACCCTCGCCCACGCCAGGCGCGGGGACGAGGATACGGGCGGCCGGAGCAGCCGCCAACATCTGCTCAATGGCGGGGCAGTAGCGGCCATTGGCGTCGCACGGTTCGGCGGAGGATTGCAGGTAGGCGCGCAGGAAACGCTCCACGGCCTGGCCCACCCGCGGGGAGTCCGGTTCACTCAATGCCCGGCCAGCGAAGGCCAGCAACATCATGTGGTCCACCCGGGCGGCATCAGCAGCTACCAGCGGCATCACAAAGGGCACATCAATATGGCGCACGCCGTGCCGGTGATAGAACCGCAGGCGGGCGCGGGGATCACCCGTGGCCGCCGACCCCTCATGGAAGTCCGGATCCTCCACCTCACCAAGTACCAGGTAGGGCTGGTAGCGGGCCTGCCAGTCGGCCAGCGTAGTATCGAGCAGCGCCCCGCCGATCCCCTGCCCGCGCCCTCGCTCTCCGACCGCAAGCCAAGTCAGCAAAATGACGTCACCTGGTTCCGTGGGGGCAGTCCCAATTGCGGCAGCCAGCGGGGTGCCGGCGTCGTCGAAAGCAGCCATGGTGAGGAATACGCCCGCACTAAACCCCAACTCGAATTCCTCCCGGGTTGATAACTCCTCCGGGGGAAAACTCGGCAGCAAAATCTCTTCCACCACCCGCATAAACTCAGGCGTGGACTGGCAGGGGCGGAGATCAAAAGCAGGCATAAGCACCATTATGGTCCGCCGCGGGCCTAGGGCCAATTGGGGGCCTGGGGTACCGGCGTATGCAGCGGACGGGGCGAGGCAGAACTAGGGGCCGGGCAGCGGCCTCGCAGCGGTGGCACAGACGGTGGCGGGGCTGGCACGATAGAAGCAGAACAGCCAAGGAGGGTGCAATGGATCTGGGTATCAGCGGACGCGCCGCACTAGTGGCGGCTTCCACCAGCGGATTGGGGTTCGCCATCGCGCAAGCATTGGCGCAGGAGGGGGTGCGCGTCGTCGTGAACGGGCGGAGCAGCGAGCATGTGGACGCCGCCGTGGAGCAGATCCGCGCCGAAGGTGGGGACGCCGTCGGAATCGCTGCCGACCTAGCCACCAGCGTCACCGACCTACTCGAACGCGCCCACGCGGCCGTCGGGGATATTGACATCCTCGTGCTGAACGGCGGCGGGCCCCGGCCCCTGAGTGCCGGCGACGTCACCGAAAGCGACCTCGACCCCACCTTCGACTCACTCCTGCGCCCCCACGTGGCCCTCATCAACGCGCTGCTGCCGGGGATGCGCGAACGGAAATGGGGCCGGATCGTGGCGGTTGGATCATCCGGGATACAAGCCCCACTACCGGACCTCGCGCTCTCCAATATCGGGCGGGCGGCACTCGCGGGCTACCTCAAAACGCTCGCTGCGGAGGTCGCCAGTGACGGCGTTACCGTGAACCTGGTGCTGCCCGGGCGGATCGATACCCAGCGGGTACAGCAGCTCGACGACGCCGCTGCTGCGCAGCGGGGCAGCACTCCCGCCCAGGTGCGCGGCGAGGTTATCTCCACCATCCCGGCGGGCCGCTACGGCGACCCCGCCGAATTCGGTGCCACCGCCGCCTTCCTGTGCTCCGCAGCCGCCGGGTACATCACCGGAACCGCACTGCGGGTCGATGGAGGAGCAGTGCCGTGTCTGTAGCGAATGGCCACAGCAGCGCGAATCACCCCAGCCTAGCGGCGAATGAACGGGCCTAACGGGGAGCTCGTCCTATGGACCTTCGGTAGACACCGCCCCACCCAGGTGCTGCTTGAGCGCGTCGCACCGCCGTCGTCGTGCTGCTAAAAACCGCCCGCTATTGTCACGCAGCCGCGTGCCTGCTTTGATGGGTATGTGTTTCGCCAGCGCGCTTTTGTCCGCCGTCCCGGCCCCGCTCTGACCCGCTGTTCCCTCTGTACCGACCCCGCCAGCCCCGCCGCTCTCCATCGTTGTGGAGGCGCGTTTGATCCCACCCTGGCGCTGGACCAGTGGGAGTCCTATGTTGATGCGCTCCACGAGTGTGGCTGGGAAACCTACGAACTCCCCCATGTGCAAGGCCACAACTGTTGCCCGTTCGTGGAGAGTGACGCCGTCGTCTATGACCGGCTCTTTATTGTGACTCGGCCCCGTCAACGCGAGGCGCAGTCCGGGCAGTATTCAATCGCTGCGGCGGCCGAGGCGCGCGGGTTTGACGTCCTGTGGATCGACGACGCCGCCTACCTCGACGGTATGGATGTGCTGAAATTCGGTGGCCACATGTGGATTGGTCTCACCGAGAATACCGACAGCGCAGGCGCGAACCAACTGGCCGCCCACCTGCGGGCCTACGGGGTGCGGGCCCACCTGGTGCCGTGTAAGCCCGCCACTTATCTGAAAAACGTGATGACGGCGCTGCCGGATGGCTCCTTGCTGGTATACCGCCCTCTCCTGGGGCGGCTGGAGACCCACGCATCTGTGGTGGCGGCACCGGAACCGACCGGTGCACGCGTCATGCTGCTGGGTGGTAACCGCGTCATGATGGGGGCGAGCGCCCCGCGCACTGCCGAAATGCTGCGGCGCCGTGGCTATGACGTGCTCACCGTGGACATCTCCGAATTCGAGAAAATCGGGGCCGGCCCCACCTGCCTGTCTATTCGAATGCGGGCAGATTCCTAACCGGCCGCAGGCGAGCAGACCACTAGCGCGGTGGTTACCCCGCAAATAACTCCTGCGCCAGGTACTCACCCGAGGCAAATCCGCGCGGAATCGCAAAGACCGCGGACCCAATCGGGGTCGTCCACTGGTTGAGCAGATCCAGCTGCGCGAGCTGGTGTTGCAGCGGCAAATACTGGTGTTCCAGGTCCGCCTGGAAGGCAATAAAAACCAGCCCCACATTGGAGATCTGGCCGGCCGCGGGGGATTCGGTGTAGTTATACGGGCGGCGCAGTATCCGCTGGGAACCGTCGTCGGTGCGGGCCCGGCGAATATGGGCGGCCACGTCGATAAGCGGGAAGCCGAGCGAATTTTTCGCTTCCAAATCGGGCTCATCGAACTCTTGCTGCCCGCTCAGCGGTGCCCCCGATTTTTGGAAGCGCCCCAGTACCGTATCGCGTGCCGGTATATCCAGCTCGTCCCAGCCGTCCAAATTCATGTGAATGCGCCGCACCACCATGGTGGAGCCACCGTCCAACCAGGGCTGGTCATCAGTACGGAAAATCAGGTTCGGTTCCTCAGCCGGATCCGGGTTGCGGGTGCCGTCTAACTGGCCGAAATGGTTGCGCATCGTCGCGCCGGGCTGGGTGACGCCGGGCGCGTTGCGGGAACCAAACTGGGTCCAGCGGGGCGTGAGATAATCGGCCGCCTCCTTGGCAAGGAGTCGAGCCGCGTGGGTGGCGGTAGTGGGATCGTCGGCACATACTTGCACGACGACGTCGCCACCCGACCACTCGTCTTGTAACTGGTCAATCGGATACGCCGGTAGCGGAGCTAACCAGCTGGGCCGCTTATCGGTCAAGGAGAGTTTATCGAATAGGGGCGAGCCAAAGCCGACCGTGACGGTTAAGGAAGCCGGGTAGTAGGCCAGTTCCGGCTCGGTATCAGTCATGGCCGGGTAGCCTGCCGTCATCCGCTCAATATCTTCGGTCCACAACTGCATCAGCCAGCTCATATGGGTGGCGCTGGTGTGAGGGAGTAGATCGAAAGCCGCGAGGACTAGGAATGCCTGTGGTGGGGTGGCAATACCGGCCTGATTGGGGCCGTGGCAGTCAATCGTGGCGCTGCCATATTCGCCAATACCCACACCGGGCGCGGAACCGGCACCCTGGACGGCACCGGAAGTTCCCGGCAACGGTTCTCCAGCACCGGCAAGCGTGCTGGAGGTTGAACCGGGAGCGGGCGTGCCAGCGTGCCTCCAACCGCCTAGCCCCCAGGTTGCGGCTGCTCCCAAGGCTAGGCCGCCCGCCCCGAAGAGGAGGTCGCGGCGGCCTAAACCGGCGGCAGAGTCCGCCGTCTCGGCGTGAGACTGCGGACTCTGCTGGCGAGCCGATGCGCCCGCCTCGTGCGGGCGCTCGGCTGCGTCGTCGTCGAAATGATTGGGATTAGTTCCCGCCATCGTTCTTCTCATGTTCGCCGTGGTCGTGACCTTCATGGTCATGACCCTCGTGATTGTGGCCTTCGTGGCCGTCCGGGGAGCCGCTCTCCCCGTGCACCCCGTACTCCTCCTGCGCGCCCTTGAAGGTGCGGCCCTTGGCAGTGAAGGTAGCGGTGGTGCCGCCTTCCAGTTCCAAGGTGATGATGATGTCCTGCCCGGCCTCAACCGGATTCTTCAGATCCATCAGCATCAGGTGGTCAGCGCCCGGTTCGAGCAGCTTGGATGCACCCGGCTCAATGGTGAATCCATTTTCCATCTGCTGCATCATCATTTTGCCATCTTTTTGCACGGTTTCGTGCAACTCGGCGCGGCCAGCAACTTCCGCCTTCATGCCGATCACATGAATCGGTTTATCGGTTTCGTTCACCAAGGTTCCAAAGGCTGCCGTCATCTTGCCGTCGGCGGCCTTCACCCACATATCTTCGAATCGCAGGCCGCCATCGGTCTGAGTCTGGACGGCGTCGGTGGCACTCGCGGACGCGGAAGCGCTCGCGGAAGTGGTGGATTCCGTGGCGGGCTTATTGTCGCTCCCGCAGCCACTCAGGGCGATAGTCAGGGCGGCAACAGCAGCGAGGGCGCGTAGCGGAGTTCGCATTGGGCTACTTTCTCTTTCGGCTGTAGACGAATAACGTGACGATGCTACCTATGAGAACGGTTATCAGCACACCCCAGAAGGCAGGATGTGAAAAAAACGATGCCGACGCGGTGGTGGCGGTATCCGCTGGTGTGGTGGAGGGCGGGAGGGGCGAGTTGGTGGTTGAATCAGCAGTGCTGCCGGCTGAGTTGCCGTTAGCGGGGGGTGCAGTCGCATCTCCTACCGAGAAGGTCACCAATCCCTGGATTCGGTGCCCATCTGAGGAGACAACGGACCATGCCGCGGAATAGAAGCCGTCGGGTAACGCTGGCAGATCCACCCGCGCATCGCGCCCGTCAATCGTGAGCGGTTGGTTAAGAATCTCCTGCTTATTCGCGTCCGTGACCACGACTGCCGCCGAGCCTTGCCCAAGGTCGAGCAGCTCGTTATTGAAGGTAAGGGTGAGCTGGTCTGGGCTGGTGGGCAGATGCTCGCCGTCGTTTGGATTGGATCCAACTAGTACGTCATGTGCGGCTGCCGGGCCCGCGACCCAGCACAGGCACAGTAGTGTTACCAGGCAGTGTAGCCAGCGGGCTTTCAACACCCCGGTCCCTCCTTTGCGATTCGCTCTCCTCCCACGATAAGCCACCTGGCAGATGAGGGGCGAGTAAGCCGTCACGACGCCAACCAGATACCTGCACCCACCGCCGCCACACTGCCCACCCAGGTGCCGACGAGCAGCCCCACGGCGCGCCCCCAGTGCCGCGCGCGCACGAGGGCGAGCACGTCCGTGATAGCGGTGGAGAAGGTGGTGAAGGAACCGCATCCGCCCACCCCGGCGATCACGTACCAGGCCGGCGGGTAGGCGGCGGAGATGTGCCAGCCGGCGTCATACCAGAGCACGCCGGCCAGGGCGGTGAGCACCCCTAATAGCAGTGAACCGGCAATATTGACGACGACGATGCCGGCGGTGCCGGGACGGCCCCGCCGCACCAGGGTATCGACGGTCACGCGGCCGACCGCCCCCAGGGCGGCGGCCACCGAAAACAACACGGTAAGGAGAATGCTCATGCTCGCTCCCCGCCGACATACCAGCCGAGCGCGGCGGCGGCCCCGCCGGCAACGAACGTGAGTGCGCTATATCCGAGCGAAGCACCGATACTGCATACTCCGGTGCGCCAAACCTCCAGAGCGAAACTGGAGTAGGTGGTTAAGCCCGCACACAGTCCGGTTCCGAGCAGAAGCCGCAAGTCCTGAATATAGGTGGTGCCGGGGAACCGGGTGGCCACATGAATGAGGGCGGCGAGCAAGCCGCTGCCCACCGTGTTGGCAACTAGCGTGGGGCCGTGTATCCATCCGCCGGCGGGAATAACGGCGGGTAACATCCACCGGATGAGCGCCCCGGCGGCAGTACCAGCCATAATGAGGGCCCAGCCGAACGGGGAGGGCAGCGCCCGCCACCACGGGGCTGCGGCTGCGCGCGACCGTGCAGCCCGCAATGCCGCTTTACGGTGTGGAGGAGCTGGGCTATGTTTCCCCATTTAGTCGTTCCCCTCCACTCGCTGTAAAAGGAAGAACCCGTTTTCTGCTACGACGGTCCGGTACGTCATCCCATAGCGTTTGGACGCCCACTCGTCCGGCTGCTGCGGGAAATGGTTACGCATAGCCCCGGAGAAGCGATCTAACACCACAAACTGCGGGGGTACGGACTTCTCCGTTAACCAATAGACCTGTGCCGTCGGGACGAGCCGCGCCATGAGGGTCATATCGGTAGCGACTGTGGGTTTTCCAGTGGTGCCCGCCGTCGTCGTTCGATCTCGCTCCCCGATGGGGGTGGCCGCAATGGTTTCCATAATCTGCGCAGCCGCCTGTTGCCGGGCCCGCGGGGTGGTGTCCCCCCAGGCGGCATCCAGATCGCAGCGGGTTTTCGTCATGGGTAACTGCCCAGCCAGGACTACTGTCGTGAGGATCGCGGCGCTCAACCCCAGGCCGAGCGTCGCCCGCCACGGCATCATCCACCGTTGCAAGAGGGGGCTGCGCTCGCGGGTCGCATCGACTAATGCGGCCACGGCGATCGGCATGAGCACGACGTCATAATGCCAACCGATCCACGAATAATACGGATTATTCCCAGCAAAACGCCACAACAAGGTCGGTAGGGTCACCATCATCAGGGGTGAAGTGAGCCCGAATCCGCCAGCGGTGAGAGCCAGCAGCAACACGAGCACCCACTTGCTGAACGGCGTAAAGAAATGACTGAGCGTAAGGGTGAGGTTGGAGGAGTATTCGTAATCGCCGCCGGTATTGAAGGCCGGCAAAATGACGGTGACGGCGAGGGCCGTCCAGGTCACGCCCCATATGATCAGGGCTGCTCCCGGGGACCACCAGTGATTCAGCGCCGGCCAGCGGGCCGAGACGGAGGCGGATGCGTCGTCGTCCTCCCGCCACCGCCGCCACAGGATCGCACACCCGAGCGCGGCCACCGTTAACCCCAGGTCTTCTTTCACCCACACCAGCGGGGCAGCCCACAGGGCGGCCGACCACCACTGGCGGCGCAGGAATGCGGTGAGAGCGAAGACCAGCAGCGGCACCGCTAATGCAACCTCGTGGAACTCGGCGGCAACCGCGCCCTGCGTACCCCAACCCAGGCCGATCACAAGACCGCCGCCGGCCGCCGCCCACCACGGCACCAGGGGGCGCACCCGCCAGGTGAATGCGGCGGCGGACAGGGCGAAGATGAGATCCTGAACCACCACCAGGGTGAGGGGAGAGGGGAAGAGCCAGTAGATCGGCGTGAGAATAACGAGGAGCGGGTGGAAGTGGTCGCCGAGCAGGTTGAATCCTTCTCCGCGGATGGTGCCGATGGGCGCGCGCCCGTGGGCGTAGGAGTCGAGTAACTGCGTGAAAATGCCGAGATCCCACGAGGGGGCGCGCAGCATCCGCCACTGGCAAAGGGTGATCGCGAGCAGCCCGGCGGCCGTGAGGATTCCGACGACGACGCTCGCCGCCCGCGTATCCACGCGGGCCTTCAACCTACGCCTGCGCGCGGTGCCGCGCGCAGAAAGGCGGGTATCTGCTGGTGTGGATGATTCAGATGGCACGGGTTTTCTCCAAGTAACGCAGGGCCACCCAGCCCAGGGGAACGCGACCCCAGAACGTCAAAAGACGATAGATAACGGTGGTTGACAGGGCGGTGGCATAGGGAATACCGGCCAGGGTGAGGCCTGAAGTGAGTGCAACTTCGACCGGGCCCACACCGCCGGGGGAAGGTACGACGGAGCCGGCCGAGTTGGATATCAGGAAGGTAATGGTCAGGCTGATAGGTGAGAGGGTGTACCCGAAGGCGAGGAGAGCAAATCCGAAGGCAGCCACGTACCCGACGGTCATGATGATATTGCCCAAGACTGCAAGTGCCAGCCGCTTGGGGTTACCGATAGCCCACACCACGCGCGGCCAGATCTGGGTTAGCGTGGGCCCGATTTTCTGCCACACCCAGGTGCGTACTTGGGGGATTACGAAGGCCGCGGCTGCGAGCGCAATAACGCCCAGTACCGTAATAACGGTGGGAAGCTGTGGCAGGGTAATCGAACCGGCCGAACCGGAACCGAGCGCCACAATCACCAACAACAGCACTGTTATGACGAACCGGGACACCTGGGTGAGGGCCACCGTTGCCCCGGCGAGTGCGGTGGGTACGCGCGCTTTAGTGAGGTAGCGCAGATCCATGGCGGCCGGTCCAATCCCGGCCGGAGCCACCAGGGACACGATCGAGGCCGCCACCTGCACCAGCGTGGTTCGCCACAGCCCAATCTTTTCCGGCGTGAAAGCAACCAAACCGATGGCGGCCCCCAGGTAGGTGGTGAGACCACAGGCGAAGGAGACCAGCATCCACCATGGATTGGCGTTGTGAATGGCTTCGGTAATGTCAGAAATCCGCAGCGATCCGAGTACCACGATGGCCGCCACCACGCCGATGACAACCACCACCACGGTGCGCAACGAGATCCGTTCTAGGCGTATCGGTGCAGTATCGGCAATATCGCTTTCGGCCATGAGGGCCTCGCGCAAGTCTGCTAACAGGTCGCGTTGTTTGCGTAGCCCGGCGCGAGTGGGCGCTGGGAGAGCCGCCTTTTGTAGTAGCGGGGCGACGGCGTCGAGTGCCTCCTGCCCGATCACGTCGCGGGCAATGTCGATGGCGCGTTCTGCCCCCACATGCAGGGCCGTGAGGGTTAGCATCTGGGCGTTGTCTATGCGGCGGGACAGATCCGTGGCGGCGATTTCGCCGTCGTCCCAATTGAGCAGCCACGGGTGGCCGTCCTCATCGACGGCTATGGCGCGTTCACTGATATTGTGGTGGGCCAAACCGGCGCTGTGGGCGGAGCAAAGCTGTTCCCACAGATCGGTGATGGCAGTTTGGGTGAGCGACTTGTCGGGGGAGAATGACTCGGTTGGGGGCAGCGGTTCGAAAGGAATAATGATCGAGGAGTCCGCCTGGGAGGCAGTCCCGGTGGTGCGGGTACGGACTCCAGCGGCGCGGGCCGAATGATGCATGAGAATCATACGTTCCGCAGTTTCCTTCACCGTCGGCATCCAGCGCTGTTCCAAGCCGCGGTTACGGATGGTATCCAGCATGCCGGAGAGTACCCCGAGGACGTGCCGCTCGCTGTCGAGCACGATCACATCCACCCGCTGGTTGTCGCCATCCCACACAGCGAAGGTGCGTTGAATGTGGGGGCGAGTGCCGGGGCGGGCGCGGGGAATATCGAAGGTGGCCGGGTCGGTGAGAGGGTCGGGGACGACGCCGGGAGGTGTACCATCGTTCGGAATCGTCACCTCCCAGGCTTCCAGATCGTCTACTGGATCCAAGCGGACGACGAGGTGCGGGTCTAATCCCGCGCGCTGTAGCCCCTGCACGAGCGACGCCCCCCAGGCACGGTTGGAGCGCAGTCCGGCAAAATAGCAGACTGCTAGGGCGACCGTCCGGCCCACAAGGAGGGCGATGAGGACTGCCGGGAGAGACTGTTTGCCCTGAATCACGGCCAGGAACAGGACGGCAGAGAGCGCATACCAGGAGGTGCGCACGGTGCGGGACCGGCCGGCCGCTCCCGCCGTCGTCAAAACTGCTGCCAGAGTGGCGATATAGGTGGACAGTGTGAGCCGGGGGCCGTACGGGCCGGAGGCGGATAGGGCCGTGGAGATCGGATTGGCGTTGGCGTGACTCAGCAGATGGATGGCCATCTGAGTGATAGCGGCGGCTAGCGATCCGGCTGCCAAAATCAGTGCGGTGGTGCGCCAGTGGCGGCGGGCGAGGGTGGCGATAATGACGGCGAGTGGTGCGACGTAAGCTACCGCACCTTCTAGTACATTCACCGGCACCAAAAGCACTTGCCGGGCAGTTTTGGCGACCGCCGAATAGACGTCCTCCGTCACCCCGGTAGTCGTGCCGTGGGCGTAGATTGCGAGAAGCAGTACCAACCCGATCCCGGCCAGGGAGACGCAGGCGTGCAGTGCGTCCTGGGGGCGACGCACGATCCGTTCGGGGGAGTCAATGAGCGTGACCACCGGCGCGGTTATCTGCGGGGACTGGTCACTCATACGCTGATTCTACGGTGCCAGCCGCGCGGCCTGGCGGGCACACCTCGCCACGCTTACGTAACCGGAGCGAATTGAGTACCACAAATACGGATGAAAAGGCCATTGCGGCCCCCGCAATCATCGGGTTGAGCAGTCCGGCCATGGCTAGGGGGATGGCGGCCACGTTATAACAGAAGGCCCAGAACAGGTTCTGTTTGATCGTGCGTAGTGTGGCGCGCGCAATCCGTACTGCCACGGCAGCCGCACGCGGATCCGACCGCATGAGGGTAATGTCGGCGGCGGCGATGGCCAGGTCGGTGCCCGAGCCCATCGCCATTCCGAGCCCCTGCACCCCGGCTTGGGCGAGCGCGGCGGCGTCGTTAATACCGTCCCCCACCATCGCGGTCACGCGCCCTTCGGCCTGCAGGGCCGCCACGGTATCGCGTTTGTCGGCGGGCATAACTTCCGCGAAAACTCGCGTAATTTCGAGTTGCTGCGCGACCGCGTGGGCCGCTTCGGTGCGATCACCGGTCAGGAGAACCGATTCCACCCCCATATCGTTCAGTTCGACGACGGCGCTGCGGGCGGTGGCCCGCAGCGGGGCGGCTAGGCAGATTGCACCCAGGCAGGTGCCGGCGCGGGCCACCCACACTACGGTCGCGTCGGCCGGGACGTGCAAGCCCGCAGTCCCGCTTGCGCCCGGCACTTCGATCCTGGCCGCAGCCAGGTAGTCGGCCTTACCCACCACGACCCGCTGCCCGGCCACGGTGGCACTCACCCCGAGCCCGGCGCTGGTAACGAACTCGCTGGCAGTCGGCAGGGTCTCGCCGCTCCCCGTTGCCGCCACTATCGCCCGCGCCAGCGGGTGTTCGGATAACTGCTCGACCGCCGCCGCCAGGCGCAGCACCTCGGCCTCAGTGACGCCGGGGGCGTGCGGCAGGACGCCAGTCACCTGCACCTGCCCGCTGGTCAGGGTGCCGGTTTTATCCCAAATAATCGTGTCAATACTGCGGGCGGCTTCAAGGATTTGCGGGCTTTTTATCAGCACGCCGAGTTTGGCAGCCCGCCCGCTACCGACGAGTAGCGCCGTCGGGGTGGCCAATCCGAGCGCACACGGGCAAGCGATCACCAGGACCGCAACGGCCGCCGTAAAGGCCGCCATCAGCCGCCCATCCAGCAGCCACCACCCGATAAACGTGGCCCCCGCGAGCGCCACCACGATGGGCACAAAGACCGCCGAGATCCGGTCCGCCAGGCGCTGAATCGGGGCTTTTTCCGCCTGCGCCTGGGTGACCATCCGCCCGATCTGCGCTACCACCGTATCGGCGCCCACGCGTTCGGCCCGCATCAGCACACTGCCGGTCAGCGCAATCGTTCCGGCGGTGACGGGGTCACCCGCCCCCACCTCAACCGGCTCCATTTCCCCGGTAATCATGGAGGTATCGACGGCGCTGGCACCCTCGACCACTGCGCCGTCGGCGGGCATTTTCTCCCCCGGCCGTATCCGCAGCAGATCGCCGGGGCGCACCTGGGCGGCGGGGATGGATTCCTCGACGACGACGCCGCCCCGCTCACGTACTCGGGTGGCCTCTTTCGCGCCGAGTTCGAGGAGGTCTCGTAAGGCCGCGCCGGCGCGGTGCCGGGCCCGCGTCTCTGCCCACCGACCAGCCAGCAGGAAGGTGGTGACCATCGCAGCGGACTCAAAGTACAACTCCGGCACACTGTGGTGGCCGGCGTGCCCACCACTGCCCGATAGGCGCGGCAGGAGGGTCATGTCCATCGTCATGCCGAGTTTTCCGGCACCGCCCCACAGCAGCGCCCACACTGACCAGCCGGTGGCCGCCAGTACTCCGAGGGAGACGAGTGTGTCCATCGTGGACGAGCCGTGCCGGGCGGCTTGCGCGGCTGCGCGGTGGAAGGGCCACGCCCCCCATCCGGCCACCGGTAGGGCTAGGGCCGCAACTACCCACTGCCAGCCGGTGAACTGCCAAGCCGGCACCATGGACAGCGCCATGACCGGCAGGCTCAGGGCCGCGCAGATCAAGAATCGGCGGCGCAAACTGGCTGCGCGCGTGTCGGCCGGCAGCTCGGTGTCTGCCTCCACCTCTCCCGCGCCAGCACTGGGGTGCTCCGGCTCAGGCAGCACTAGCTCGGCACCGTATCCGGCCCGCACTACCTGGTTAATGACGTCCTCATCGCTCACCTCGGCGGGCACCTGCACCCGGGCACTCTCCGTCGCCAGGTTCACGGTGGCATGGACGCCAGGAATCTTCCCGAGTTTCTTTTCCACTCGCGCCACACAGGAGGCGCAGGTCATGCCGGTAATCGCTAATTCAACAGTGCGCTGGTCCACGGTAGGTATTTCAAGGGGCGGCCCGGTGAGGCCGCCCCTCAGGCTAGAAGGAGGTGCCTAGAAGTCCCGTTCGATACTCACCAGTTCGTAGTCACCGGCTTCGTCGATGGCGGCGCGCAGGGCGTCGTCGTCAACGGGTGCGGAGATGTAAACGGTGACGGTGGAGGTGCCTGCGGTCTCCAACGTCACGAGCACGTTGGCAACCTCGTCGATCTCTTCTAGTTCATCGGTGACGTGCTGGGCGCAGTTCCCACAGGTCATTCCGTTAATTTTCAGTACCACGGTCTGGTCGAAATCGGCCATCTGTGCTCCTTGTCTCGTCCGCGCCAGGAGGCGCTGCTTTCAGTGTAGGCACACCGCGCTGAGCTTTGCTTTGCCGGTGGAGTTATTCGCCCTCGATCTTGGCTTGGAGCCAGGCAGGAATATGTTCGGGCGTGCGCGGATAGCGTTCCAGTTCCGCTTTCCAATCCTCCGCTGAGAGATCATCCAAACCGACCGGCTGTTCGTTGTAGTTGAAGCTCGCTTGCACTTTCCCGTCCGGCGAGATCGCCAGGAAGACCGCAAAGAACGCACCGCCGTCGGGCCGGGCGGTATGGTGGCGCAGCGCCCCGATCGCGGGCACGATCTCCTCGCCAATCCCTTCCACCGGTGCCATCTGATCCTGCGGCAAGATCGCCTGGGCGGACAGCCGCACGGAGGTATTCACGCACGCGATCAGCATTTCTACGCGCTCGGCGTTCTCCGGTGCCAGTTTCGATACCTGCTGCACGATTTCTGCCAGAGCCTGGCGGGATTCGGGCTTGGCGATGGGATCGTCGCCGGAAACCCCACTCACGCTGGCCTGCGCCTGCCCGGCGACCGCCTCGCGGCCCTGTTGTGCACGGTCAGCGGCATCTTGTTCGGCATTGATGAGCTCGGAGTTTTCCAGCTCTTCCGGGCGTGCCCAGGCTTTAGCCACCCGCAGGGACTGCTCCACGTCCTCCAGCTCATCCCACCCGACGGTTTTTTCCCACACGCCCGGCTCTACCAGGTCATAGCCGGCTTCGCGGTTCGCTCCGAAATCCAATACCAGGGAGGCAATCCGGGCCACATCCCGGCCGTCCAGTTCAAAACGTTCTACGACGCGGGCTGGCATACCCTTCCATGTTGTCGTCGCATAGGCCTCTGCGAGTACAGAAACGTCGTCGTAATCGACCATCTTGGCCCATACGCCGGCGTCCGTTTCTGTAAACCCTTCCACCTGCGGCTCCACCGGCCAGGTGAGGGTTACCGACACCGGTGCGCCCTCCTCATCGAGTTCGGGTTCAGCCACGTAGAGCTGTTCGTCGACGACGGCGATCCGCCCCACCACCGGGGACGGCGATACCGCATGGAAATTATCTTCCGGATCCTGCCAGCCGAAAGCCGGGCCGTTATAGGTGCCCGCCAGTTGCGGCTCGCCGCTGCCGTCAAAACGCCACAGGCGGGTGCCGGCTGCCAGGCGCGTATGTTCCAGCCAGTACAGGGTGGTGGTGACGTCACCGACCGTGAGTTGCCCATTATTCGGCAGTGTGAATAGCTCGCTCATGGACTGCGGATTAGCTCGCACCAGCGTCAAGGTGGCCGGGGCGGGGAAATGCAGAATATAGATCGGCTCGCCTGCGGCGATCGGGGTGCCCGGGAAATCGAGATGATGCAGTTCGCGTAACTGCTCCAGGGAGGTCAGCTCGGAGACGTCCCCCGCCGGAACAACCCACCCGCTGACGCGGTCAAAACCGTGCCCCAGATAGGCTTGGACAACGCCGGGAGTAACGGCTTTTTGGAGCATCATGATGCGGAATCCTCTCGTTTGACGGGGCCGACTTCTTCAGTAGTAGCAGCGTGTGTGCGCGGGCCGGTTTGTTCGGCCGGCTTCACCGGCTCAATAGGTTCGGCAATGCGGGCGCTGAGCTGGTTACTGCGCCACCGCCACCCGGCCCACACCACAATAGCCAGCACAATCAGTACGGCTACGGCTTTACTGGCAATCCCCACATACTGGTCCACCAGATGCCACGACTCTCCCAGATAGTATCCGGCCAAGATAAGTGCTGTATTCCAGATCAGCGAGCCGAGTGCGGTCAGCAGAGTGAACGGCAGCAGCGGCATCCGGGTGACGCCAGCGGGAATGGAGATGAGGGAACGGAAGATCGGGAGCATCCGCCCAAAGAACACCGTGGGGGTACCGTGTTTATCGAACCAAGCCTCGGTTTTGGTGACGTCGCTTTCCTTCACCAACGGCAGCGCCCCCATCAGGCGGCGGGTCCGTTCCCGCCCGAGCGCCGCCCCCACGCCGTAAAGGGCCCACGCGCCCACCACGGAGCCGACCGTCGCCCAGATAATCACCGCAATTAAATTGAGGGACCCGCGCGA
The DNA here is from genome assembly GCA_023387755.1 of Actinomycetes bacterium. Classification (GTDB taxonomy): domain Bacteria; phylum Actinomycetota; class Actinomycetes; order Actinomycetales; family Actinomycetaceae; genus Bowdeniella. The sequence goes on from JAEWHO010000020.1 coordinate 24,159, forward strand.
GGCCGTAAAACCACCCAGCGGCAAAATGATCTCGGAAGGGATCGGCGGGAAGAGGTTTTCTGCCGCCACCAACACAGCCGTGCCGAAGGCCCCCAGGGTTTCCATCAGGGTTACGGCCCAGCCGGCGATCCCGCTGAGCTGGTCATCTGCGGCCGGGGCGGCCGCCCACAGCGCCGGGGCGCTCGCGATCATAGACATGGAGCTATATTCCTAACGTGCTGGCGGCTCAGTTCTGGCTGAGTTCATCCCAGCTGGGTACAAGGTCGTCTAGTTCATCCACGAGTGTATCGGCCAGCCCGATGTAGCCGGCTGGGGTGAGTTCGAGTAGGCGCGTGGCGACGTCGTCGGGCATCCCCAATGACCCAATGAAATCCCGCATGGCGGCCGCATCGACTTTGCGGCCGCGGGTGAGTTCCTTGAGCCGTTCGTACGGGTCCTCCATCCCGGTGGCTCCGGCAATGGAGGCGGCCCGCATGGCTTGCTGTACCGCCTCCCCGAGCACCTCCCAGGCGGCGTCCAGATCGGCTTCCAAGGGCTGGGGGTCGACGTCGAGGCCGGCCAGTCCGCGCACAATATTGTCGATGGCGAGCAGGCTGTGCCCGAAGGCCGGGCCGATATTGCGCTGCGTGGTCGAATCAGTGAGGTCCCGCTGCATCCGTGAGGTCACCAGGGTGGCGGAGAGGGTGTCGAGCAGGGCGCAGGAAATCTCCATATTCGCCTCCGCATTTTCAAAGCGGATCGGGTTCACCTTATGCGGCATTGTGGAGGAGCCGGTGGAGCCCTGGGCGGCGAGGTTTTGGCGGAAGTAGCCGAGCGAAATATAGGACCACACATCGGTGGCGAGGTTGTGCGCGATCCGGTTGAAACGGGCCACGTCGCTATAGAGTTCGGCCTGCCAGTCGTGGGCTTCGATCTGGGTAGTGAGCGGCGTGAACGTTAGGCCCAGGTGTTCTACAAAGTTGCGGCATACGCGCGGCCAGTCGGTGCCTGGTACGGAGATGGTGTGGGCCCCGTAGGTGCCGGTGGCGCCGTTGATTTTGCCCAGGTATTCGGTGGCGGCGATCCGCCGGAGCTGCCGGCTGAGCCGGTAGGTGGTGACGGCGAGTTCCTTACCGACCGTCGTGGGGGTGGCCGGTTGGCCGTGGGTGCGCGAGAGCATCGGCACCGCCCGGTGGGCGCGCGCCATATCGGCTAGGTCGGTAACGAGCCGGTAGGCGGCCGGCAGCCACACCCGCTGGACGGCGTCGCGCACAATGAGGGCGTAGGAGAGGTTATTGACGTCCTCCGAGGTGCAGAAAATATGCACAATCTCGCCCATCTGCGGCAGCGCGGAGCCCGGCAGAGACTCGGCGGCGCGCGCCAGACGGCGTTTAAGGAAGTACTCCACGGCTTTGACATCGTGGCGGGTTTCGGCTTCGATCTCGGCCAGTTCTGCGATCTCCTCGGCCCCGAAGTCTTCCGGGATAGCCCGCAAATACTCCTTATCGGCAGCGGTGAGGGCCGGTGCGCCCGGCAGGGCGGCGGCGTCGCTGAGATGAATGAGCCATTCGATTTCCACGATGAGCCGGGCCCGGTTCAAGGCGGCTTCCGAGAGGCAATCGACGAGTGGGGCAACGGCGGCGCGGTAGCGGCCGTCGAGCGGGGTTAGAGCGATGGCGGGGGACAGGGAGGCAAGATCCATACCCCCTATTGTGCCCGCTTTCGTTTCCCGACGACGACCATCACGGCTAATCCCACCCCGATGAGGGCAACGAGCGGGCCGATAATCCACGGATTGCGGTACCACGCCGGGGCGGCGTCATTGGCCCAGATATCGAAGAACTGGCGCAGATCGCTGGCGTCAACGCCCGAGTCGTCATTGGCGACCGCCTCCTTAACCGTCATCCAGTTGCTGCTGGTGAGCTCCGCCGGCATGTCCTTATTCCCGGTGAAGAGCGTCTGATAGTAGGCGTTAGCGGCCTGGAGAGCGGCGGCTGCCTTTTGTGCCACAGGCGCTAGCGGATTCGTTATCACCCTGTTACCGTGGAGACATACCGCACTGAGGCGGACCTATCCACATCAGGCAAAGGAGCCAAGAATTGAGTAACCCACCCGGTGCACCAGAGCGTGTGCCAGAACAAGATCAGGCAAAGGGGACCCTCACCTTTATGCCGCTGTTGGCCCTCGTCGTCGGCTCTATGGTCGGTGGCGGGATCTTTAACCTCTCTCGTGACGTAGCGGAGACAACCGCTCCCGGTCCGGCCATGATCGGCTGGCTGATTACCGCCATCGGCATGTGCTGCCTGGCGTTGAGCTTCCAGAACCTGGCAAACCGACGACCGGACCTTGATGCCGGTGTTTATGCCTACGCGAAAGCCCTCTTCGGCCGCCTCGTAGGCTTTCTTTCTGCCTGGGGCTACTGGTTCTCCGCTTGGGTCGGTAATATCGGCTACTTCGTGCTGCTCTTCGGGACGCTCTCCCTGTGGTACGGCGGCTTCGGTTCCGGCACCACCTGGATCGCTGTAATCGCCGCGTCGATACTGCTCTGGGCTCTGCATGCACTCGTGCTGACTGGGGTGCGTCAGGCTGCCATCATCAACACGATCTCCACCATCGCCAAGTTGGTGCCGATCTTCCTGTTCATCATCATCCTGATTTTCGCCTTCAACTTTGATATCTTCACCGGCGACTTCTGGGGAACTGAATCGGGGCTCGGCAGCATCTTCACCCAAACCAAGGGCATGATGCTCGTAACCGTGTGGGTGTTCATCGGTATTGAAGGTGCCTCCATCTACTCCGCTCGCGCTAAGAACCGTAAGGACGTCGGCAAGGCGACCGTAGGTGGCTTCGCCCTGGTATTGATCCTGCTCATGCTGGTGAACCTGCTTTCGCATGGCGTCTTACAGCAGGCTCAGATTGCGGGCCAGGATGAGCCAGCTATGTCCGGGATCCTCGCATCCGTTATCGGGCATTCCGGTGCCGTGATTGTGTCGGTAGGGTTGGTGATCTCCCTATTCGGGGCATTGCTTGCCTGGATCCTCATCCCAGTCGAAATCATGCAGGTTGCTGGTGAAGACGGCACCATGCCGAAGGTGCTCGGCAAACTGAATAAACACGGCTCGCCGGCTCCCGCATTGTGGCTCACCAATATCTGCATGCAGATCACCCTCATCATCACCGGTTTCATGGGTGAAGGCGTCTACAAGACGATGATCTCGTTGGCCTCTTCGCTAATCCTCGTGCCCTACCTCCTCTCCGGCATGTATGCTGCCTACCTCGCTATCTCTCGTAAGACCTACGAGAATGATGAATCTTCCCGCAGTAAGGACCTCATCCTGGGCGTCATCGCCTCCATCTATGGTGTGTGGCTGCTCTACGGGGCCGGGTTGAGCTATCTGTTGGTCTCTGCCCTTCTCTATGCTCCTGGTCTCCTCATCCATGCTTGGGCTCGGATAGAGCGTAAAGAGAAAGTCTTTGCGAATCCTGCCGAAATCATCCTGGCAATCGTCCTTATCGTGCTGGCGGTTATTGCCGCCGTCATGTGGGCGACCGGGGCCATCGAAATCTAATCGCAACAACGCAAATCTGAAAGGAAAGATGTGACAATGACGTACCACGTCGACTCTGAGGTTGGAAAGCTCGAGCAGGTAATCCTGCACAGACCGGGCCAGGAACTGGCTCGCTTGACCCCCACGAATAAGGACAAGCTCCTCTTCGACGACATCGTCTGGTTGAAGGAAGCTCAGCGTGAGCACGACGGCTTCGCCCAGTTGCTGCGTGACGAGGGTATCGAGGTGCTCTACTTCCAGGACCTCCTATCCGAAACCCTGGACGTCCCCGAGGCTCGCGCCCACGTGCTCGACCACGTGATCGACGAGCGCAAGTTCGGTCTGTCCGCTACCGATGCACTCCGCAACTACGCCGACCGGTTGGAATCTGAGAAGCTCGCCGAACTGCTGGTTGGGGGCGTAACCAAACAGGAGCTGCTGAAGGAAGTTGGCGATCCGAAGTCGGTCGTCTTCGATATGCTCGGCCCGGATGACTTCGCACTCCCGCCGCTGCCGAACCACCTGTTCAC
>JAEWHO010000073.1 GCA_023387755.1 Actinomycetes bacterium
TTTTCTAGCCCCACAAAATTCTCAGAACTGCGGTCATAGAAAGACATCATGCCGGTACGGATGGCCGGGTAGACCAGCCCGATCCCGAGCATGAGAAGCGCCGGCCCAGCAAAAATGAGGGGGCCGAGCCAGCGACGCAACCGTTCGGGCGCCCGATCCGACAGGCGGGCGAGCAGCATCAGCACTGCCACCACCACAACCAGCAGGATTAGGGCCGCGAACATCTGCCCAATCTTGGAGTTCAACATGGTTTTTCCCTAGGACGACGCCGCCCGCCGCGCGGATGCGCGGCGGGTTCGGGCGGCTGCGCCGCCCGCCTGCGTCGTCGTCGTTATTCCTACTTGGCAGGCCAGGAGGCGTCGATCTCAGCCAGAACCGTATCGAGGTCCTTGGTCTTGTCGATCCACTGGGTCATCCCGGTCCAGAAGGAGCCTGCACCCACTTCGGAAGGCATGAGGTCGGAACCGTCGAAGCGGACCACAGCGTTCTTATCCTGCAGCAGCTCGATGGCCTTCTTCAGCATCGGGGAGGAGGCGTTAGCCGGATCAACGGCCTTGTTTGCGCTGGTCACGCCACCGATCTTCACGCGGGTGTTGGCCCATTCACCGGAGGCCATGTAGGCCTGGACAGCCTGGGTTTCCGGCTTGTCATTGAAGGCGCCTACGAATTCACCACCGACGAGCAGCGGCACTTCACCTTCCTTCACCGGGGGCAGCGGGAAGGCGAAAACCTCACCATCTTCGCCGACCTTGGTGTCTTTAGGCCACTGAGCCTCGTAGAAGGAGGCCTGGCGGTGCATGAAGCACTTGCCTTCCAGGATCGGCTGGCCGCCATCATTGAAGGAAGTGGAGGCGATGGAGCGGGAGTCCCCGATGCCACCGTTGGTGTACTCATCGGAGGTGAGGATAGCGCCGGCCTTTTCAGCGGCTTCCTTCACGATCGGATCGTTGAAGGGGATCTCGTGGGTAACCCACTTGTCGTAGGCCTCGCCGCCGCCTACGCGGAGCACGAGGTCCTCAATCCAGTCGGTGGCCGGCCAGCCGGTAGCGCCGCCGGATTCGATACCGGCACACCACGGCTTGGTGGCGCCGTCGGTGTTTTCCTTGGCGATCTTATCGGTCAGAGCCATGAGTTCCTCCCACGTCTCGGGAACTTCGTAGCCCTTCTCCTTGAAAGCAGACGGCGAGTACCACACGAAGGACTTCACCGAGGCCATCAGCGGGGCGGCGTAGAATTTGCCGTCCACGGTGCCGTAGGTCTTCCAGTCCTCGGACCAGCCTTCATCAACGTTCTTCTCAACGGCTTCCGGAGCGGGCTTGATGTAGCCTTCCTTCACCATGCGGGCCAGCAGGCCGGGCTGCGGGAAGATCGCGATATCGGAGGCATTGCCGGACTGAGCCTGCAGCACAACCTGGTTCTCGAATTCACCGATGCCGTTGTGTTCCACGGTGATACCGGTGCACTTGGTGAAGGCATCGAAGGTGGCTTGGAGGTCATCGGCTTCCTTCTCACGGATGGAAGACATGATGGTGACTTTCTTGCCTTCGTGCTTGCCGTAGGCCTCGAAGGCGGAGCAGTCGGCGTCAGTGGTATCTCCGCCACCGCCGCCTCCCCCGAGGCTGTCTGCGCCTCCACAACCCGCTAACGTGAGCGCGAGAGCTGCGGCGCCGGTGAGTGTCACGATATGTGCGCGCTTGGATGAGATACGCATGGGTTTCCCTTCATTGGTTACAAACCTGCAGTAGGAGTAAAACTCCTCCTATATCTATGCAAGCGGTTCGCGGCGCAATTGTCCTGTTTTCCGCCCCGGGAATGGGTCACGTTTAGGCAACGGGACCAGATCAAAACTACCCCCGCAGGTTCTCCCCAGCCGGGCCATACACGTCGGTACTAGCGGCGTACCTTGCGCGTTAGTACTGCCGAGAGTACAAACGCCAGCCCGGCCTGATCGACCGGATTCGTGACTGCATCGGCACAGGCCTGCACCTCGGGGCGCGCCTGCCCCATTGCGACCGACCAGTGGGCCCACCGCAACATCTCCACATCATTGGCGCCATCGCCGACCGCAACGGTCGCATTGCGCGCAATCTGCAACCGGCCGCGCAGCATTTCCAGGGCACTGCCCTTGGAGACGTCCTTGGGGGTAATATCCATCCACGCGGTCCACCCGACCGCGTAATTCACGCCTTCCATCCCCGATTCCTCGACGACGGCGCGCAACTCGTCCGCTCCCATCTCGGGTGCGCGCAGCGTCACCCGGGAGGCAGTGATCTGGCAGATCTCGTCTACGGATACCACCGGCGGCTGGACGGCTAACTCACCGGGGGGATACACGCCGGTCGCATAGGTGCGACCGGCGGCGTCGTCGACCATGAAAAGCGCGCCCGGGACGAGCTCCAACCACCGGCGGATGATCGGTTCGGGATCGAAGGTGATAACGTCAGTGACCTCGAATCCGGCTTCCGAATCGTTTAACTCCACCACCAGAGCGCCATTAGAGCACACCGCATATCCGCTGGTCATATTGAGCATATGCGCAATCGGCAGGACTGCGCCCACCCCGCGGCCGGTAGCGAGCATGACGACGGCGCCGCGCTGTTGCGCGGCCGCAATCCCCCGCGCCACCACCGGCATCAAGTGGCCGTCATGATCGACGATGGTGCCGTCAATATCCAGGGCGAAGAGCAGCTCCGGGGAGGGCGCGAGAGTGGCCGGAACGTTTAGTTCCGGCTCTCGCCTCTGTGCCCTGCGGGCTAGCTCTCCCATCGCATGGCCCACCTAACGCACCGGCTCCATTACTTCCAGGCCCCCCAGGTAGGGGCGTAGGGCCGCCGGAACCACCACGGAACCGTCCGCCTGCTGGTGGTTTTCCAGCAGGGCGACCAGCCAGCGGGTAGTGGCCAAAGTACCGTTCAACGTTGCCACCGGGCGGATGCTGCCCTCATGACGCTCGCGCGTACGCAGGCGGCGAGACTGGAAGGTGGTGCAGTTGGAGGTGGAGGTGACTTCCACATACCGCTGCTGGGTTGGCAGCCACGCCTCGCAGTCGTATTTGCGGGCCGCCGAGGAGCCGAGGTCACCGGCGGCCACGTCAATCACCCGGTAGGGCATCTCCATCTTGGCGAGCATGTCCTCCTCCCACGCCAGCAGACGCAGATGCTCATCGTGAGCCTGGTCAAGCGGGCAGTAGGAGAACATCTCCACTTTGGTGAACTGGTGAACGCGGATGATGCCGCGGGTGTCCTTACCGTAGGAACCGGCCTCGCGGCGGTAACAGGTAGACCAGCCGGCGTACCGGCGCGGCTGCCCATTCAGTTCCAGAATCTCATCGGCATGGTAGCCGGCCAGCGCCACCTCCGAGGTGCCGGTTAGGTACAGGTCATCGGCCGCCAGGCGGTAGACCTCATCGGCATGCTCCCCCAAGAATCCGGTGCCGCTCATGATCTCTGGGGAGACGAGCGTCGGGGTGATAACCGGGGTGAACCCGGCAGCAATAGCCTGATCCATCGCGCAGTGCAGCAGGGCAAGTTCCAGGCGTGCGCCAATACCGGTGAGGTAGTAGAACCGCGAGCCGGCCACCTTCACACCACGCTTCACATCAATCGCACCGAGGCCCTCACCAAGGTCGAGATGATCGAGCGGGGTAAAACCTTCGGCCTCGAAATCACGCCGAGCCGGGCCCACCTCACGCAGCAACACAAAGTCGTCCTCACCACCGGAAGGAGCCCCCTCCTCGATGATGTTGTCGAGCTTCATGACCAGTTGGTCCAGCTCCGCCTCCGCAGCTTCGGCCTCGGCCGCAAGGCGTTTCACGTCGTCGGCTAGTTCGCGAGCCTGAGCTAGGATCGACTCGCGTTCCTCCGGGGATGCCTTACCAATCGAGCGGGAGACGGATTTTTGTTCCGCCCGGCGGTCCTCATGGGCCTGGAGGGAGGCGCGCCGCCGCTCATCGGCAGCGATAATCGCATCCACCAGGGATTCGTCGGCACCGCGCGCCCGCTGGGAAGCGCGCGCGGCGGCAGGGTTTTCACGCAATGCACGCAAATCGATCATGTGCTCAGATTAGCGGAAAAATCGCGGGCAAGCGGCCACCGCCCAGCTAAAAACGCTGCCGGCAGGTACCTTTAATGCCGGCGGGATTACCCAACGCACGCGGTAGACTGGGGCATTATGAGTGGGACGAGCCTCGGGTTAGCCATCGGCGCCCTGGTGTGTGCGCTAGCAGCGTTAGCAATTGCACTGTACGTGTTGGTCAAATATCGACGCACCGCCCCAGCCCCGCAGGGCAATCAGATGGGCAGCCACCGAACCCACACTCCCGGCCCGCCCGCACTCGTCGTCAACTCCGTGAAAGTGCCTAATCTCGCGGCTTTCCGTCACCAGTGCAACCGGATCGCCGATCAGTGCCACCTCCCCCGACCGCTGTGGTACACCACCACGGTGGAAGAGCAGGGCGAAGAGCAGGCCCGTCAAGCCGTGGCCGCCGGGGCGAGCGTCGTCGTCGCCGTCGGTGGGGATGGCACGGTACGGCAGGTGGCCCGCGCCCTGGTGGGCACCCAAACCCCCATGGCACTGGTTCCGATGGGCACCGGCAACCTCCTTGCCCGCAATCTGCAGATGACCTTCGGCTCCACGCAGGAACGCATCACCGCCGCCTTTACCGGCCGAGACCGGGCTATCGACGTCGGTTGGATGCGAGCGGCCCCCCTTACCGACAGCGAAGTGGAGGAAGTCCGCAAATCCCGTATCTTCGCTGATCTGGTAGAGAATTTCGGGGAGGTTCCACAGGCAGACCCGGCCGTGGAATATATTTTCCTCGTCATGGGCGGTCTCGGTTTCGACGCCGCCATGGTCGGCGGGGCCGACAATAATCTCAAAGCCCGCATCGGCTGGATGGCCTACACCTTCGCGGCCCTGCGGCACAGTATGGGTCGGCGTATCCAGGCACGGATGTGGATCGGGGACGAAAAGAGCCCCGAGGAGCTGCGCGCCCGCACAATTTTATTCGCTAACTGCGGGCGCCTACCCGGCGGGGTGGCACTGTTGCCAGATGCGGAACTAGACGACGGGTGGCTAGATATTGCCGCTATCGACACCACCGGCGGACCGCTCGGCTGGATGAGTGTGGGTGGCAAGATCCTGCTGCGTGGGATGGGGATTCGCCGGCCCACTGTCAGTGTAGACCCGGGGCGCATCGTGTTCCGTCGCGGGCGCACCGCCCGGGTGCAAAGCCGCTGGCCCGTAGCAGTTCAGGCCGACGGCGATATCATCGGCATCTCGCGGCGGGTGGAAGTCCGGGTGTCTCGTAATAAGCTCATTGTTCGGAGCTGATGTGAGGCGGGCACATAACCGACGACGACGCCGCCTGGTCGCAGTCTGTCTGCTCGCATTCAGCTTCCTAACTGCCCTCTGCCCGCTAGTCCTGACCGCGCAGGCTGATTCAGCTTCTCCTAGCCCCGCTGGCAGTGCTAGCGCACCGGCCACGCCCGGCCCGTCAGCCGCCCCCAACTCGTCAGCCACGCCCAGCCCATCGGTTTCTGCCACTGCTGCCATGCAGCCAGCCCGGACGGTATTCGTATCCCTGGGAGCGATGCGGTGGCGAGACATCTCCGCCGATGCCACACCGGAGGTATGGGAACTCCTCCACAGTTCGCAGACCGTGGCCGGATCCGTCGTCGTGCGTACTACCAAACCCTTGACGTGCCCCGCCGACGCCTGGCTCACCCTCTCCGCGGGGCAGCGAGCCTCTGACGCAAACCAGCCCGGCACCTGCCGCCCGATCACCGAGTTCCATCGCGAGGGAGACTGGCAGGCAGCCCGCACGCAAGCTGAGCGTGGCCGCTATGGGGCCTCCCTAGGAACCTTCGCCGACATCTTGGCTTCCCACACTGTGCCCGCTGCAGGTATAGGCCCCGGCGCTGCCCTCACCCTCATCCCTTCGAGTGGGCAAACCACCAGCGACTCCGCTATCTACCCAGCGGCTTTTACGGCCGAAGAAGCCTCGGACCGCCTCGATCAGGTGTGGAAAACTGATCCGCGTCTGGTCATGATTGACGCGGCCGCTCGCATTGATGACGTCACCGGCCTGCGCACCGGTATGACACCCACCCCCACCAAGCCGGAAAATACCATCGCGTATCGGGTGGATCGGCAATTGGCGGCCATTACCTACTACCTGCGTAATCAGATCGACGTCGACCCGCAACATCGCCCAATCCGCCTCATTGCCGCCGGTATCTACGACCGCACCAACCGCCCGTATCTACACGCCTACCTCGATACGGTACTGACGGGGACTGCGGCGGGCGCGCCGTCGTCCAGTGTTCACCTCACCTCCACTCCCTCAACCCGCACCGCCGGGTTAGTTCAACTCACAGATATTCACGCAACATTGCTGGCCGCTGTAGGCGCGGAACCTCCCCCCGGGGCACCGGGCACAGTGATCACAGCGGGCGGCACGCTGCCGGTCAGTGCAGTGCTGGCCGGCCATACCGACTTGGACCAACATACGGACCGCTCCCGCTTAGCGGTCGGATTCTTCTACGGCACCTACATCCTGCTGGTTTTGAGTCTGCTCGTAGTAGTGGTGCCGCGCCTATTAGCACATACGCCGCTGACCTCGCGCCGGCAGCAGCGAGTACTCACATGGTGGGCTACCCTGCCGGTGACGATTCCTCTGGCGGTTTACCTCACGGACCGGGTGCCATGGTGGCACCTGAGCACCCCGGCCGGGCACCCGTGGCCGAGCGTAGTGGCGGTTGTGCTGTTGATCCTGGCGGCTGCGGCATTGCTGGCCGCGGCTGCCTGCGTGGCAGCGCGGTGGCTGGGCAGGCGGCAGTGGCTGAGGCGGGCAGACGGCGGGCACGGCCTCGCACCCCCTCCTGTCGCGGCGGTGCTCATGGCGGGCATGGTGTGGCTGGTCTTGCTGATTGATGCGATGACCGGAGCCACTTTACAGCGCACCGCGCTTATGGGCTCCTTTGCCACCGTTGGGGGCCGTTTCTACGGCGTCAATAACACCGCTTTCGTCCTGCTCCTCATCACTTCACTCACCGTGGCGGCCGGGGTGGCCGCGATCGTCCCCGCCCGTTGGCAAATCCCCGCGGTAGCGGCGATCGGCATAGTGACGGTAGCCGTTGATGGCCTGCCCTGGTGGGGGGCGGACTTCGGTGGCCCTCCCGCACTCGTCCCGGCCTTCGCGGTCATGCTGGTGCTGTTACGCCAGCACCGGCTCCGCGCGTGGCATATCGCTGCGGTCGCAGGGGTGACGGTCGCAGTGGGGCTGGGCTTGACGGTGGTGGATTGGTTGCGCCCGCCCCGGCAGCGCAGCCACCTGGGCCATCTACTCGACGCCGTATTAAACGGCCAGGCCCTCCAGATCATCGGCCGTAAAGTGGGGATCTTGCTGGATATGCTGCTGTCCTGGCCGGCCCTCATTGCCTTACTGGCGGCACTCGTTGCCGGGGGCGTCATTAGGTGGTTACTACGGGGGCGCACTGCCGAGAATACCGAGCCGTGGCATAAAGTAGCTGCCCGCGTGCTGGCACCGGCTGGCGTGGTGCGCGCGGCCGTCGTCGCTGCAACGCTCGGGGTAGCGCTCGGATTTGCGCTCAATGACTCTGGCCCCGCACTAGCGGCGATTGGATGTGGGGTGGGAGTACCGATTGTGGTGGCGCGTGCCTTAACTCGTTGTGAGGTGTGAGGGGATCGGTAAACGGTAGGGGGCACCGGGCCGCTGTTCGCTGGCCGCTTGGCGGATAGTATCGGCCGATAAGCTACGGGGCCGGAAGCGGCGTTTAGCCGCTGCCAACACGACATCCCGGTATTGAGCGGCGCGGTGCAGCTGCCCAGCCATATCATCACGACTCACCCGGTGGGTCAGATCGCAAGGGATCTCCTGGACGGTCATACCCGCTAGGAGTACGTCAATGGTGAGTCCGGTTTCAACCCCCCACCCGCGGGACAGGGGCGTAGCAGCCTCGTAGGCTTCCCGGTTTAAACAACGCTGCCCCGACAGCGGCTGGACGGGCTGCCATCCGGTCATCCGCTCGATGGTTTTGCGGGCTTTGCCCACCACCAGACCCATGCCACCGGCCCCACTTTGGGGAGGTAGAGCCGCGATTGTCATATCGACCTCACCGGCAAGTACGGGCGGTACGAGGTCATTACAGGCCACCGCACTTTCCCCGAGATCTGCGTCTAAGAAGAGCAGGAGTCTCTCCGGGCGGTTGGGAATATCGCGCATGGCCACCACGGACGCGCCGGTTTCTAAGGCGGAGGCTTTGCCGCGATTGACCGAGTGGCGGACTACCGCGGCCCCGGCATTGCGGGCAACGTGCTGGGTGTCGTCGGTGGATCCGTCGTCGACGACGATAACCAGATCAACCCGCTGAATCGCGCGGGCAGCACGAATGGTGCCGGCGATGGTATCTTCCTCGTCCTTCGCAGGAATTACCACCGCGACTTTGCGGGTAGCATCGGCGATCACACAACTAGCCTAACCACTAGCCAGGGCAGGTGCACAGCAGTACCGCTGCCGTGAGACGAACATTATTTAGGCTTCACCGCCCATGCGCCTGCCCGCCGTAGATGTCTACATCACTACGCCCGCAAGCCCAACGGCCCGAAACTCAACGCAGAGTTACCTCTCGAGAAATCAAACCTGACCGGGCGCTGCGTTCGGCCGGCGTTAACGGCTCGCTATCAGCCAACGCTGCCTGCAGGCGCTTGTCGAATGCCGCCACGGCGTCGGTCAGCTCGTCGGCTTCCGTGCCCGCATTCAGCTCCCATACCGGCACCATAATGCCGCAGCTACGGAAGAAACCGATCAGGCGGGTGCCGTCTTCCAGTGCACTCTCGCCCCGGGCGTGGAGTTTAGCGAGGGCGTCGAGCAGCTGGTATTCGTCTTCGGTGCGTACAAAGCGCAAGTATTCGCGGCCCATACGGCACCAGAAAGCCCCGGCGGTACCGGGTACGGGGGCGCTGGGAACGATATGTTCGGCGGCCTGCTGTAGGGCGTGGTCAAGTTCCGCGGAGCGCTCCGTAGCCGGGTCTACCCAGAACTCGAAATCCTGGTGGACCTCCATCTGCCAGGGCGCCCCCGGATCGACGATATCTTGCAGTCGCGGGCCCTCCTCGGGCAGATCGACGTGCCGCAGCGGGGTGCCGGCGGGCAGCGCAGCCGCCTGCTCAATGGTGTGGGCCAGGTCCCGGGAGGCATCCCCTGAGCGTGTGGAGGCCTGCATAGCGACGACGACAGTGCCGTCCTCCCGCCGCAGGGCGGGCCACATTTCCGGCAGGAGCGTCACTAGCAGAACGGGCACATCCGCAAGCTCGCCGGTCAGGGTGAGCGGGGCTGAGGCAGCCGGTAGGAGTTCCCGCATGGCAACGAGATCGGCTTCCCCGGCTAGACCTTCAAAGGGGCGTTCAACGAATTTCGGGGCGCGGCGTTTAGCGGCGCGGCCCTCGCGGCGAGACTTCTTTCCCATAGCGGCCAGTCTACCGGCAGATACGAGCGCCACTCACCAGCCTCCATCGATCGGCTTCACGAGGCAGCCCGCCCCGGGCCTATCAGCACCTACAGGCGCGGATCTCCGGGCAGCACCCGATCTGCGTGGGCGTAGAGGTTCATCCGACTGCCGCTCACAAAAGCAGCCAATACCAGGCCGGCTTCACGGGCAGTCTCAATCGCTAGCGACGACGGCGCAGATACCGCCGCGAGCGCCCCCACCCCGGCCAGTACGGCTTTATGGACCAGCTCAAAACTGGCGCGTGAGCTCATTGCCAGGATGATATCGCCGGCGGGCAGCACACCGTTCATCAGCCCCCAGCCGATCACCTTATCGGCGGCATTATGCCTGCCGATATCTTCCCGCACCACCAGGACGCTCCCGTCGGTGCGCACCAGTCCGGCCGCGTGCATCCCACCGGTGCGGCGGAAGCCTTCCTGTTCGCTGCGTAGCAAGCCCGGGGCTGCCAGGAGGACGTCCGGGGGGATAGTCGCCCCTGGCGCAGCGCACGTGCGGTTGGCGAGCAGCGTATCAATGGAAGCGCTACCGCATACGCCACAGGCCGAGGTGGTGGTAACCAAGCGTTGCTGTTCCGGCCGTACCGGTGCCACCCCAGGGGCGAGCTCCACCTCGATTACGTTATAGGTGTTGCGGCCATCAGGGCCGGTCGCCCCCGCACAGTAGCGGGCAGTGGCAATATCATCGGCCCCGCGAATAATACTCTCGGCCAGCAGAAAACCGTGGACTAATTCGATATCGGCACCGGGCGTGCGCATCGTCGTCGTGAGAGTCGTACCTCCCACCCGAATCTCTAAGGGTTCCTCGACGGCGACGACGTCCGCGCGGGTGTCCACATCCCACGCGGGGCGGGCCCCCTCAGCTGAGGAGGCCCGCACCCGGGTTACCCGAAATCGATCGGTGAAACGCCCCATTTTAGGCGGAGGGCTCCACCCGGATCAGGATCGACTTGGACGTCGGAGTGTGGGAGGTCTCCGCCTGGGAGTCCAACGGGATGAGCACGTTGGTTTCCGGGAAGTAGGCGGCCGCACAGTTGCGGGCGGTGTCATATTCGACCACCCGGAACTCGGGGGCGCGCCGCTCGCCGTCGGACCACACCGAGATCAGATCAACGAGCTGCCCATCCTTAATCCCGAGGTCGCGGCAGTCATCGGGGTTTACGAAGATGACGCGGCGGCCATCGGAGATACCGCGGTAGCGGTCGTCCAGGCCATAGATGGTGGTGTTGTACTGGTCGTGGCTACGCACCGTCTGCAAGATCAGGTGGCCGGGCGGGCATTCGAAAACCTCCAGCGGGCTGACCGTCAGGTGGGCTTTGCCGTCCGGGGTGCCGAATTTACGGATACGCGGGCCGTTGGGCAGGGCGAAACCGCCCGGCTCCTTAATGCGCTCCTCGTAATCCTGGAAGCCCGGGATGGTGTTCTCGATATGTTTACGGATCACCCGGTAGTCGCCGCTCATCTCCCGCCAGTAGGGGTCCCCGAAGGTGCGGTGGCCGATCTCGGCGACGATAGCGGGTTCGGAGAACAGGCCTTTGTGGACGGTGCGGCGACCGGTTGAGGCATGCACCATACCCATCGAGTCCTCCACCGTCACCGACTGGCGGACCCCATTTTGCACGTCCTCATCGGTACGGGCCAGGGTCGGCAGAATGAGGGTGGTGCCACCGGGGTGCAGGTGGGAGCCGTTCAGCTTGGTGGACACGTGCACGATCATGTCCACATTCGAGAAGGCCTTCTCAGTGACGAGCGTATCCGGGGTGGCACGCACAAAGTTGCCGCCCATAGCCATAAAGAACTTCACTTTATTGTGGCGCATCGCTTCAATGGCGTGGACGACGGCGTAGCCCTCTTCGCGGGGGCTCTTAATACCGAACTCCTTGTCCATCGCTTCTAGCAGCCACTCGTGCGGGCGCTCCCAAATCCCCATGGTGCGGTCACCTTGCACATTAGAGTGGCCGCGCACCGGGCAGGCACCCGCACCGGGCTTACCCATATTGCCGGTGAGCAGCAGGAAGTTCACCACTTCCTTCAGGGTGGGCACGGAGTTCTTATGTTGGGTCAAGCCCATCGCCCAGCAGACGATGACGCCGCGTTCGCCGGCCTCCTGGACCATATCGGCCACCCGAGAGATGGCATCGGGGCGCAGCCCGGTGGCGCGCTGGACGACGTCGAGATCCACCTGCTTGAGGTGTTCGATGGTCTCCTCGACCCCGGTGCAATACTCGGCCAAGAATTCGTGGTCCGGGGCGTCGCGTTCGATCAGTTCCCGGTTGAGGGCCTGGAAGAAGGCAAGGTCACCGTTGAGCCGGATGCGCATATATTCGTCAGCCAGGTCGGTGCCGCCACCGACGACGCCCGCCGGGGTCTGCGGGTTGCGGAAGTTCAGCAGGCCCGCCTCAGGCAGCGGGTTGATGGCAACGATCTTGCCACCATTCTTCTTCTGCTTTTCCAGGGCGGCGAGCATACGCGGGTGGTTGGTGCCCGGGTTTTGCCCGACGACGATTACCAGCCCGGCATTGTGAATGTCATGCAACGTGACGGTACCCTTGCCGATCCCCAGCGTGGAGCCGAGGGCCGCACCAGAGGATTCGTGGCACATATTCGAACAGTCCGGCAAGTTGTTGGTGCCCAGACGGCGGGCCAATAGCTGGTACATGTAGGCGGCCTCATTGGAGGTTCGCCCGGAGGTGTAGAAGACCGCCTCATTCGGTTCGATCTGCTTGAGCTGATCCGCGATCATATCGAAGGCCTGGGACCAGCTGATCGGCTGGTAGTGGGACTCCCCGCGCCGGTGCAGCATCGGGGTGGTTAGGCGGCCCTGCCGGCCCAGCCAGTAGTCGGTTTTAGCACGCAGGTCCTCGATGGAGTGGCGGGCAAAGAATTCGGGGGTGCAGCGGCGCCCGGTGGTTTCTTCCGCCACCGCTTTAGCGCCATTCTCGCAGAACTCGACGATACCGCCCTCCCCCGGGGCCGGATCCGGCCAGGCGCAGCCGGGGCAGTCCACACCGCCCGGCTTATTGAGAGTAATGAGGGGTAGGAGGGCCCGCTCGCGCACGGCAAAGTCCATGGCGTGCAGAACACCACCGAGGCCGGCGGCGTGTTTCTGGCGCCGGCTCACCTCCGGGTTGTCGTAGGCGTTGGCTTCCGCATTGAGCTCGCCATCAGTATGGACCGGGACGTGACCGTTATTTCGCGATTGTGCAGTCATGCCCCCAGTGTACGGGATGTCGATAAAAAGGCGCGGGCAAATGCTTCGGCAATGTGGCCGCTCCAATTCTGGTATTGAGCCCCGTTATGGGAGCATGTACGCGCCTGCCGGGCCACAATAGAGATATGCATGAACGCGCCGGGCAGCTTGCCTCCCCCAGTGACCTTATTGATCTCGATGCGCTCCTCGCGGCCTACTATGACCGCGAACCCGACCCCAGTAATCCTGCTCAGCAGGTGACGTTCGGGACGTCGGGCCACCGCGGTTCCTCCTTGGATACGGCGTTTAATGAGGCGCATATTGTGGCGACGACGGCGGCTATCGTCGAATATCGCCAAGCCCAGGGTTATACCGGGCCGCTCTTTATCGGCCGGGACACTCACGCGCTGTCTGAACCGGCCTTCCGCAGTGCGTTAGAAGTACTGGCTGCGGCCGGCGTCGTCGTCAATATTGATGCCCGCGACGGCTACACCCCCACTCCGGCAGTGTCACTAGCTATCCTCACCGCGAACAGGGGCGGCGGGACCGCGGACGGGATCGTCGTCACCCCCTCCCATAACCCACCGCGTG
>JAEWHO010000001.1 GCA_023387755.1 Actinomycetes bacterium
AATGCTCACCGACGAGTTACTCACCACCATCCGTAACCGCGCCTCCGAAATCGACCGCGACTACGGTTTTTGTGACGCCGATATCCGTGACCTCACCGACGCCGGCTACCTGGCCGCTTTCGTCCCAGAAGAGTACGGCGGTGGCGGCCTGAGCTTAGAGCAGATCGTAAACGAGCAGATGCGCCTTGCCGGGGCCGCTCCGGCCACGGCGTTGGCGGTGAATATGCACCATATCGTCGTCGGGGTGGGGCGCACCCTCGCGGCCGCCGGGATCAGCCAGGGCGAGGATATTTTGCGCCAGGCCGCAGATGGCCATCTGTTCGCCTTCGGTATCTCTGAGCCCTCTAATGATTTGGTGCTTTTCGGGTCGATCACCGAGGCCTGCCCGGACGGTGAGGGGGGATTCACCTTCCACGGCACCAAGATTTTCACCTCTCTGGCTCCCGCCTGGAGCCGTCTGCTCACCTTCGGGCGGGATGATTCTGACGGCGAGCCGATGAGTGTATTCGCGGTCCTTAACCGGGAGGACGGCGGTTTCACCACCCGCGATGACTGGCAGACCATGGGCATGCGCGCCACCCAGTCCCAAACCACGATCCTGGAGGGGGCCCACGCCCCGGCCAGCCAGGTGTTGTGCCGGATCGAGCCGGGCCCGAATGCGCACCCGGTGGTGTGGGGGATCTTCGGGCATTTCGAGATCCTGCTGGCCGCCTGCTACACCGGGATCGGCAAGCGTGCGCTCGAGGTGGCAATCGAGACCGTGAAGAACCGCGAGAGCGTGAAGAATCAGGCCACTTACGCGCAGGACCCGGATATCCGCTGGCGTCTGGCCGATGCGGCTATCGATATGGACGGCATCTACCCGCAGCTCACCCTGGCTGCCCGGGATATGGATAATGGCGTGGATCGCGGGGCGCTGTGGATGCCGATGGTCTCGGCCCTAAAGGTGCGCGCCACGGAGGCCGCGAAACGTACGGTTGATCAGGCGATGCGCGCGTGCGGGGGCCGCAGCTACTTCGATTCGCACGAGCTGTCCCGCCTGTACCGGGACGTGCTGGCGGGCCTGTTCCAGCCTTCCGATGACGAGTCCACTCACGCCGCCTGGGCTAACGTGGTGCTGGGGCCGATTAAGTAGATTCCCGACGACGCCGCTCGCCGCCGTCCCCCGCGGCGAGCCCCGCCCCGGCTGCGTCCCACCTACCTTAGGGGCGCTGGGCGAAGCGTTCGAGGAGTTCGGTGTCCCCGGAGACGATGAGGATATCGTCGCGGTTGATGCGGGTGTTTTCGGTGGCGTACTCGAAGGGTTCGCCGGGCGGTTTCACGCCGATAACGGAGATGCCGTATTTCTTGCGAATATTGGATTCGGCCAGGGTGAACCCGTGGGTTTCTTTTGGTGGCCGCATTTTCACGATGGTGAAGCCGTCTTCCATTTCGATGAAGTCGAGCATCCGGCCGGAGACCATATGGGCCACGCGTTGGCCGGCGTCGTGTTCGGGGTAGACGACGTGGTGGGCGCCGATACGGCGCAGGATCCGCCCGTGTTCGGCGCTGATGGCTTTTGCCCAAATCTCGGGCATGTCGAGGTCCACGAGGTTGCCGGTGATGAGCACGGAGGCTTCCAGGGAGGTGCCCACCCCTACAACGGCGACGGGGAATTCGCGGGCCCCGAGTTGTTCGAGGGCTTCGGGGTTGGAGGCGTCGGCTTCTACTAGTGGCAGCCGGCCGGTCCACTGTTCGATCAGTTCGGGGTTCTTTTCTACCGCCATGACTTCTCGCCCGGATTTTTCCAGGGTGATCGCCAGGGAGGAGCCGAATCGGCCCAGCCCGATCACTAATACGCCCGAACCATATTGTTCAGCCACTCGCGTTACTCCTTATTGTTTGTGCGGTTATCCGACGGCGGGGCGTTCTTCGGGCATGCGGATCATGCGACGTCGGGAACGCATTGCCAGGGCGGCCGCTAATGTCATGGTACCTACGCGCCCGATGAACATCATCGCGGTGAGTACGTATTTGCCGGCGTCGGGCAGGTGGCCGGAGATTCCGGTGGATAGCCCGACGGTGCCGAAGGCGGAGATCACTTCGAAGAGCACGGTGTCCAGGTGCAGGTTGGTGATCGAGAGGAGGGTGAGGACGGCGGCGCCCACGAAGGTTGCGCCGATGAACGCGACTGCCACGGATAGGCGCACCACTTCGGCGGGGATGCGCCGGCGGAAGGCTTCAATATCCCGGTCGCCGCGCGCTTCGGCCACGATGGCGAGCACGAGCACGGCGAAGGTGGTCACTTTGATGCCACCGCCGGTGGACGCGGTGCCGCCGCCTACGAACATGAGGGCATCTTGGAACAGCCAGGTGGATTCGCGCATCTGCCCGACGGGTACGGTTTCGATCCCGGAGGAGCGCGCGTTGACCGAATAAATTAGCGCGTTGAGGATTTTTTCGCTGGTGTTCATCGACCCGAAGGTTTCCGGGTTCGTCCACTCCATCGCCGGGATCACCAGGAATGCGAAGGCGGAGAGGGACACGTAGGTGACGACGGTCAGTTTGGCGTGCAGCGACCACTGGCGCGGGTGGAATAGGTGTTGGCGCACGTTCAGCAGGACCGGGAATCCGATGGCCCCAATCGCGGTGCCGAAGAAGATCGGCAGGCCGATCCACCAGTCGCCCATATGGGGTTCTAGCCCTTCTGGCAGGATCACGAAGCCGGCGTTATTGAAGATGGATACGGACATGAACGAGGCATGCCACAGTGCTTTACCGGCGGTTTCCCCCATGGTGAGGAAGCGGGGGAAGAGGATCAGCATGAGCGCGGTTTGGACCGAGAGGGCGACGACGATAACCGCGCGGATGAGGGAGCCGACTTCCCCGAGCCGGTCGGTTTTGGTTTCGCGTGCGGTCAGGAGGCGTTGGGTGAGACCGATGCGGCGGGAGACGGCGAAGCCGAGGATGGAGGCGAGCGTCATGACGCCGAGGCCTCCGATGGCCGCCCCGACCATAATGACGGCGTGCCCGAAGGTGGACCAGTAGACGGCGGTGTCCACCGTGACCAGCCCGGTTACGCAGATTGCCGACGTCGCATTAAACATGGCGTCTGCCAGGGGCGCGCGCTGGCCGCTCGCGGTGGCGATAGGTAGCGACAGCAGCGCTGTTTCCAGCAGGACGATGCCGAGGAACACCAGCAGGGCTAGGCGGGCGGGGGAGGAGTTGGCGATATCGTCAAGCCAGTCGCGCCCCGCGCGGGCAAATGAGCGTAGCTGCCCCATGGTCCTCCCTCCGTGTTACTCCAGCTTAAACCGCCGGGGATAATCGCGCCCACCCGCCCGCGCGTGAGTGGCGTGGGCTTGGCTGGGTGCGACGTCGTTGGCTGGCGGTGTGCTAGGGGCCGGATTAGGGCCGGCCGATTCTCAGTGGGGGTGCAGGGATACACCGGTTGACGCGTCTTTAATAGTCGGCGTAGGAGTTGCCGAATGCAGCGTGGAGCCAACGCTCTTCAGTATGTTTCATGAGGATCGTCAAAAACAGCCAGAATACGGGCGGGAGGGTGAGCAGCCACAGGGTGGCCTGGGCAAGCAAAATACCGGTGAAGGTAAGCATGAAAGCCGAATAAATTGGGTGGCGAACCCAGGCATATACGCCCGAGGTTACGAGTTGGCCATTATCGATATGACGCATAACTCGCGCGCCTACCACTGCCGCGATCCATAAAGTGATGCCAGCAATGATGAGGCTGACTCCAAGGATGATAAAGATGATTCGGAGCCAGCCGGCGCGGACAGCACCCGTGGGGATGAGGTGGGCTAGGTTGAGGGCAGTGCCAGCTATCGTGAGCGCGGCTGTAACGATGACGTACACCGGCCCGTAGCCGAACCGGGACAGTTTGACTGAGGAGTCTTTTCTCCTCCTGCTACAACGCGGGCGTGCTCAACACCCCAGCATGGGCTAACCGTGAGGAAGTGGCCATTGCGGTGATCTCGTGGATCGAGCACCGCTACCACCGGCGGCGCAGACAAAACAGGCTTGGTCGCCTCACACCGATCGAGTATGAAACAATCAACAAGAAAATAGCCCTCAAAGCTGCATAGAACTGTCACCTAAACATGCAGCAGACCCGCTATCGGCGCTGCACGCAATGCAACGAGTTCGAGGTTTTTCCCCCCTCAGTTTCCTATGGTCTGAGAGGATTGCCGCGCGCAGAACTCGGTCGATTCTGGCGCACCATCTAGGCCAAGAGGCTCAGATCCAGGGATTCACCTCGGTGTTAGACTGGGCGTACCACCTCAGTTTTCAAAGGGGCCCCATCTTATGCTGATGCTCGATACCGCCAACGTCGATAAGGCCAAGGAACTCGTTCGCACCGGCCTTTTCAAAGGTATTACGACGAATC
>JAEWHO010000005.1 GCA_023387755.1 Actinomycetes bacterium
AGCCGTAGCTGCCGAGCATTCCGCGCGCAATATCCTGGTTGCTGCCGGTCGGGACGGGGCCAACCGGGCCCGGATTAGCGGGGGCGGGCTGCGCGGGGCGGGCCGACGGGCTGCCGGTACCCACAAGGACGACCCGGTTCTCGGGTTCTTGCACGACGACGGTCGCCAGCGCGACCCGGTCAGTTTCCTCCCCTGCCAGCGTCGACACCCGGTAAGTGGTGCGCGTAATCCCTGCCTTACCCTCGCTCTCCACACGCTCCTGACCGCGCGGCAAGTTCGGGTCTTCCTTCTTCACCGTCTCCGGTTCAGTGGTGGTCTCGTCGTTCAGCGTGCCAGAGGTACCGCGTTCGATCGTTACCTTCATACCGTCGGTTGCGGTCGCGGAGAGCGGCTCGGATACGGTGTCAAAAGGCCCGACGACGACGCCGGCCTCAGCCAGAGCTTCGGCCAAGCTGAGGGCTGGGACTATATGGTCTGCCGTTTCGCCGTCGACGGTGACGGTGATGGTGACGCGCTCGATATTGTCCAGCGCGAGGCGGTTAAAGGCACGGCTGGCGGCGGCGTCGTCACGGGCGGCGTCAATCGCTGCCGGGGCTGCTTCCGTAACCGTCGGGCTCACAGTGGTCTGGTAGGTGGCAACTCCTCCGACCACGAGGGCAGCGGCAGCCGCAACACCGATGGCAGGTTTCACCCACCGGCTGGTTGCCGACGCGTCAGAGCCAGCGGATTCGCGCTTGGCAGCGACTCGATCACGGAGTTGACGCAGGAGGGAGGGAGAGGCCGCGTGACGGCCGCGATGCGTGCTCACGAATTGATTCCTCGCAGGGGCGGAGATACGTACAGGTCTTTCTACTCTAACGGCGCGGCGGGGGTAGCCACAACGTTTTGTGCCATATCATGTACCGGCCCTACGCCAAATACCTCACGTCCCTTGCGGCGGGCCACAGTGCGCGGTGGCCGGCCGGTTACCGGTATTTACTCGGCCGACTGCCGCCGTCTTAAACTAGCAGTTATGGATCGAACCCAGAAAGCTATTGCATTCGCAATCATGTGCGGGTTTCCTTTAGCCGCGAGCACGGAAACCCGTGAAGGCTTCGACCTGGCCCATCCGTTTATTTTCTACTTCTTCCACGGCATTTTGCTTTTCGCTAACTCTGGTTGCACTCGTGGGCGCATACCGGCGCGATCCATCTTCGCAGTCTCCTGGCAGCGACGCTGGGCTTTAGTGCTCACTACGCATCGGGTTTAGCGGCAGATATGGAACATTCCGTGAGCGAACAGCAGCGGGGGCGGCTCGTCGCCTGGGCGGCGTTGGCGCTGGTGGGCGTGACGGCGGTGTGGGGCTCCACGTTCTTCCTTATTAAGGGCCTGCTCACGGAGGTGAGCGCCCTCGATTTCTTGACTGTGCGTTTTGCGATGGCTGCCGCGGTGGGCGCCTTGGTGTTTGCCCGCCGCTTGGCGGCGGCGTCGTCGGCGCTGTGGACGAGGGGCCTGGCGCTGGGGCTGGTTTATTTTGTGGCGCAGGTGCTGCAAACGGTGGGGCTGCGCACCACGGACGCGTCGGTTTCCGGCTTCATTACGGGCATGTACGTGGTTTTGACGCCGGTACTGGTGTGGGTGCTGTTCGGGCAGCGGGTTTCGCCGCGCGTGTGGTTGGCAACGGCGCTGGCGACGGTCGGGCTGATGGCGCTCAGTCTGCGCGGGCTGCATATGGGCGCGGGCGAGGCGCTCACGCTGGCGGGCGCGCTGCTGTATGCGGTGCATATCGTGTTGGTGGCGCGCTGGGTGCGCGGGGCGGACCCGTTGGCGCTCGCGGTGATTCAGTTGATTGCGATTGCGGGCGCGGCGAGCGTGACGGCGGTGGTGCGCGGTTTGACGGTGCCGACGTCGCTGTCCGCGTGGGGTTTGACGGTGCCGACGTCGCTATCCGCGTGGGCGGCGATCACGTATATGGCGCTGGCTGCGGCTCTGGGCGCGATGGTCGCGCAGACCTGGGCGCAGGCGCATCTCAGTGCGACGACGGCGGCCATCATCATGGTGACTGAGCCGGTCTTCGCTGCGTTCTTCGCGCTGCTCTTTGGTGGGGAGGCGTTGTCTGTGCGCCTGGTTGTGGGCGGTGCGCTCATACTCGCGGGCATGCTGCTGACGGAGGTCGGCGCGAGTTTCCGACGACGACGCTTCCGGCCTGCGGCCGAACCCGCCTAGTCTTTGCGCTTCCGCGCGCGCCGAGCGCCCAGCCCCCGCCCGCGCGATAGGATCTCCTATCACTTTCAAAAACAACACCCTTACCCCCGAGCCCCGCGAGAAGAAGGTTTGGTTTTAGAAGTCGATAGCAAGTGCTATCAGCAACCGCGAGGAGCCTCCGCCGACCCCTCGCCTGCCTACACCGAGCTCACGCTTGCCTTATCCGACTTCCCCCACTTCTCCAACCGAGCTCACGCTTGCCTTATCCGACTCCCCCCACCTCTCCAGCCGGCCTTTCACCTGCAAATTAAAGCAAGCAACCCTGAGCGATAGGACTTCTTATCACTTTCAAAAACAACATAGTATTCCCTGCGGAATCCGGGGATATATCTCGTTTTCTGAAGCGATAGGATCTGCTATCACCCCTGTCGGGGCGCGGTCGCGTCCGCCTCACTTCGCACTGTCGGGGCGCGGTCGCCTCCACCTCAGGGCATCCTGCCGAGGACGCGCACCTTCGAGGATCAACCTTTCGCCCGCACGAGCGCCGCCCCGTAGAGGCCCAGAACGCGCACCTGCGGGGATCAGGCCGTCCGACCAACCCCGCGCCGTCCCTCACACCGGGCTTGCCAGCCCCCTCACCGGGCTCGCCAGCCCCCTCACCGGGCTCGCCGTCCCCTGCGCCGTCCCCCTCAGCCCGCACGATTCCGAGCCGCCAGTTCGGGCTCGTGGTCCACGCCCGCGGTATCAGTATCGCGCGAGCGTCACTGCCGCTTAGGGCCGTGAATGCGGAGCGCAGCGCGGGGATCGCGTCAGCGGCGGCACGCTCGCCGTCGGGCCCCAACGCCGCCAACTCCACCCGATGCGCCAACTCGCGCCGCACGGGCCGGGTGATCGCCATGATCGGGGAACCGGCGGGGTCATCGCAGGTGAAGCCGGCATTTTCGACGACGGCGCACG
Source organism: Actinomycetes bacterium (assembly GCA_023387755.1). Lineage (GTDB taxonomy): Bacteria > Actinomycetota > Actinomycetes > Actinomycetales > Actinomycetaceae > Bowdeniella. The sequence continues at coordinate 3,142 of JAEWHO010000005.1, forward strand.
CGGCTGGTCCGACCTGCGGGTGCAGCCGGGTCAGTGTCGTTCACGTCGGCGACATCCACGAGCGAACTCCTCAATGCGGTAGCGGTTTGGCATGGCTGTAACGGTTTCTGATTACTGCGACGATCTGCGAAGTGCCACAGCGCCCTACCTCAAGCCTGCGCGGCACTCTGCGCTGGGCACTTCGAGCAGCTCCCACTATCTCCGTCCACAGGGCACACCAGATTGCAAGGGCATCCACAGATACGCGACAAGCGAGAGATTCTCCGGGCGGTTTCTTGTTACCTATGGAACCCGTCGCCCCCAATCTAAGGAGCCCCCATGAGCATGAACAATATCCGACTGCGCGCGCACGAAGCGCGCGCGAAAATCGAGGCCGGCCGCCGCGAGTATGCGGCCATCATCCGCGAGGCTTCCCACTTGGGGCTGTCTCAGCGCCAGATCGCATCGTTGGTTCACTGCAGCCAGCCGGAGGTCCACCGCATCCTCCATCACCGCGACAAAAACGCGCCACCTCTCACCTACCACGCCAAGCTGCTGCAGAAAAAGGGCCACTGGGCTAAATCCATATTCGACCGCTATATGTTCACAAACCAGCGGATCTACGGCTCTGTCGCCCGCGGGGAAGACACTCCTGAATCGGACATTAACTTCCTCGTCACGCCGCTGTTCAATATTCCGGAGGAACGCCGCCAGTCGCTCGAAGCTGAAGTTTCGCGGTACGTCGGCGCTAAAGTGTCTGTCATCTTCGACACCGACCTGCCACCCGAATACGCCGATCAGATCCTCGCCGAGGCGATCCCCTTCTAAGCCGACCCGCGCACCCCCGCGAGCCCCCACTACCGCGGCTCCTTCCCCCGCACGCCCCCGC
>JAEWHO010000031.1 GCA_023387755.1 Actinomycetes bacterium
GGCCCCACCGCTGTGTCAGATTTGCGTGCTTAGGCTGACTTGGCGTAGGTCAGGCATTCGGCGCCGTCGGCCCCAACCTCAACCTTATTGGCCGAGCATTCGAGGTCGTGGTTGTAGGTGCAGTCAGCGCGCTGGCAGGCACCAACCTTGGCTGCCTCATTATCGGCGGGCACGTGCCGACCAATCTCGATGAATGTTACGCAGCCGCTCTGGCCCATCGTCATCGCGAAAGCATTGCAACCGCCGTGGTTGAATGAGCAGCTTGTCGTTTCACATTTGCCAATCGTAGGAACGCTCATAATCGTCTCCTTCATGTTGAGCTGAGTTCTCGTTATGCCCCCACAATATCAAGGAACAAACCTTCTAAATAGCGTCATTTTAGTGCTCGAAATTCACTAAGGTTGGCCAACCTTCACCTGAACACCACCCCAAAAAACCTCCTCAAGCCTGCAGGGCTGACAACGGCCTCGCATTTTGATTGTCACCCTATGCGTAAATTGCCGAGTTCATCGTAAATAAGCATCTCCTGCGTGGCGCAGATCATGTGCACGTAAGCCCTGTGGCTGCGCCGCTGGGTGCCCATCTTGCTGATTCATCATCCCATCATGCGATGGCCCACATCCGCGCGGCTGTTTTTCAGGGGAACGGCCCGCACATGGCACAATGACGGCATGACGACGCACGACGATATGCAGCCCGCCGCAGCCGCAACTTTCTCCGCCGCCCGCACCCCTGAACGGGTCAGCACCGACGGCTTGGAAGAGCGCTGGGATCGGGCATGGGATAAAGATTCGATCTACGCTTTTAACCGGGATGCCACCCGCGCGGATGTTTTCTCTATCGACACCCCGCCGCCCACCGTATCTGGCTCTTTGCACGTCGGCCACGTCTTCTCCTACACCCACACTGACCTTATTGCTCGCTATCAGCGCATGCGCGGTAAGGCCGTGTTCTACCCGATGGGTTTTGACGATAACGGCCTCCCCACCGAGCGTCGGGTGCAGAACTACTACGGCGTGCGCTGCGACCCGTCCCTGCCCTACGATCCCGACTTCACCCCGCCCTATGAAGGTGGAGAGGGCAAGTCGATTAAAGCCAAGGATCAGCAGCCCATCTCCCGCCGGAACTTCATTGAATTGTGTGAGCGCCTCACCGCTGAGGACGAACAGCAGTTTGAGCATCTATGGCGCTACCTGGGCCTGTCGGTCGATTGGCAGAACCACACCTATCAAACCATCGGGAAAGCTGCCCAGCAGGTTGCCCAAACCGCCTTCGTGCGGAACCTGCGGCGTGGCGAGGCCTACCAGGCAGCCGCACCAGGCCTGTGGGATGTCACGTTCCAAACCGCAGTAGCCCAAGCGGAGTTAGAAGCTCGCGAATATCCCGGCCACTACCATCTCATCTCCTTCCATGCCCCCTCTGGCGAGCGCGTCAATATTGACACCACCCGTCCGGAGTTGCTGCCCGCCTGTGTAGCCCTTATTGCCCATCCAGACGATGAGCGGTATCAGGCCCTTTTCGGTACCACCGTGACCTCCCCGATTTTCGACGTCGAAATTCCCGTCGTCGCCCACCCTGCCGCCGAGATGGATAAGGGGGCCGGTATCGCGATGTGCTGTACCTTCGGCGACCTTACCGACGTGCAATGGTGGCGGGAACTAGATCTCCCCATGCGCGCGATTTTGGGCCATAACGGCCGCTTACTCGCGGATACTCCGGAGTGGATCACCAGCGACGCCGGCCGCACGCTATACGCCGAGATGGCTGGTAAGACGCCGTTTAGTGCCCGTAAGGCCGTGGTGGAAGCCCTCCAGGCCTCCGGCGATCTGGTGGGAGAAATCCGCCCCACCACGCGCATGACGAACTTCTTCGAGAAGGGCGATAAGCCGCTGGAAATCGTTCCCTCCCGGCAGTGGTATATCCGCAATGGTGGCCGAGCAGCGACCACTGCGGACGGCAAGGACCTGCGCGAGACGCTGCTGGAACGCGGCCGGGAACTAAAATTCCACCCCGATTTCATGCGGGTGCGGTACGAGAACTGGGTCAACGGTCTGAATACCGACTGGCTGATCTCGCGGCAGCGTTTCTTCGGCGTCCCGATCCCCGTGTGGTACGAAATCGGCGACGACGGCGAAGTCGCCTACGATCGCGTCATCATCCCCGATGAGTCCCAACTCCCGATCGACCCATCCCTGGATGTGCCGAATGGATACACCGCCGAGCAGCGCGACCAGCCGGGCGGCTTCGCGGGCGAAGTGGACATTATGGACACCTGGGCTACCTCTTCACTCACCCCGCTCATCGCGGGCGGGTGGCTGCGTGATGAGGACCTGCTCAGCCGGGTGTATCCGATGGATATGCGCGCGCAGGGGCAAGACATCATCCGCACCTGGCTGTTCTCTACGGTAGTGCGCGCCCAGCATGAATTCGGCGCTCTGCCGTGGAGTGACGCGGCTATCTCCGGGTGGATCCTGGACGAGGACCGCAAGAAGATGAGTAAGTCCAAGGGCAATGTGGTTACCCCGATGGGTCTGCTCCAGCAATACGGCTCGGATGCGATGCGGTATTGGGCGGCCTGTGCGCGCCTCGGCGCAGATCCCATCTTCGAAGAAAAGCAGGTGAAGATTGGCCGCCGCCTGGCGATCAAGGTGCTGAACGCCTGTAAGTTCGCGCTGACAATGGGTGAGGGAGATATCGTCATTGACCCGGCTGCCGTTACCGAGCCGATTGACCGGGCAATGCTCGCGGCTCTGGCAGATGTGATTGACGAAGCCACCCGGGCCTTTGAGAACTACGAACATGCCCGCGCCCTGGAAGTCACCGAAACTTTCTTCTGGACGTTCTGCGATGATTACTTGGAATTAGTCAAGGACCGCGCCTACCAGGACCCGACCTCTCACGAGGGAGCACCGGCTTCGGCTCGTACCGCACTGGTGATTGCGGTCGATGCTCTGCTGCGTTTGTTTGCCCCCTTCCTTCCCTTCGTCACTGAAGAGGTGTGGAGCTGGTGGCGCACCGGATCCGTCCATCGTGCCCCGTGGCCTGTATCCGACGGCGTCCGTGCAGCCGCCGGCTCTGAGGCTGATCCGGGCATTATCGACGCCGCCGGGCAGGTGCTGGCTCTCCTGCGCAAAACCAAGTCGGAGGCCAAGGTCTCCCAGCGGACCACGCTGGCCCATGCCCAGGTGCAGGGTCCAGCTGCCGCTGCCGAGCAGGCCAACGCAGCGCTAACCGATCTGCGCGCAGCCGGCCGGATGCGTGGCGAGCTGACCATCACCGGTAGCGAGAATGAAGATTTCGCACTGGTAGATTTCCAACTGGACGAGCCTCCGGCAAAGAAGTAAGCGCGCCTTGCTCCTGGCCACAGCGGCCAGGAGCACACCGGGCACCTGCTGCCAAATCACGCCTCGCCCGGTCCCCATTCCAGAAAGATGATGCGATGACCGCTACGACACCCCGCGAATTTACTAATCCCATCCTGGTGGAAGTCACGGAAACAACAACCCTGCCGTGGCTATTGGAACAGCGGGTGCGCCGCTACCCCGCCCACACGCTGGTGGAACGTAAAGTCGCGCTGGGGTCGGCGTGGCAGAAGGTGTCCTCCCGTGTCTTTCGCGAACACGTCTACCAGGTAGCTAAAGGCCTGATCGCCATGGGCATTAACACGGGTGATCGGGTGGGCATTATGGCCCATACCAGCTATGAGTGGATGCTCCTCGACTTCGCCATCGCCCATACCGGGGCCATCTCCGTCCCCATTTACGAGACGAGTTCGGCCGAGCAGATCGAGTGGATTATCGACGACGCCGGGGTGCGGATGGTCGTGGCGGAAACGCGCGCCATGGCGGATGTGGTGCGGCAGGCAGCCGATGACGCCGTCGTCGTGGAGTCATTGGACCGCGACGCGATCGTGCATATCGTGCAGGCGGGTCAGGCCATTCCCGACGCCGAAGTGACCGCACGGGCACGCGCCGTCCGTAGTGATGATGTGATGACGATTATCTACACCTCGGGCACCACCGGCCGCCCCAAGGGAGTGGAACTTACCCACGCGAATTTCGTTGGGCTGGCGCAAAATGGCATTGTCTGGATGCCGGAGCTACTGCAGGGCCGGCAGTCGCGAGTACTGCTATTCCTCCCGCTCGCGCATGTTTTTGCGCGCTTCATCCAGGTGCTCCCGGTAGCTGCCGAAGGGGCGGTCGGCCATTGCTCCGACACCCAAAACCTGTTGGAAGATATTGCGTCCTTCAAACCCTCCTATGTGCTGGCAGTTCCGCGCGTATTTGAAAAGATTTACAACGCAGCCGATGCCAAAGCGGGCAGCGGCGCAAAGTTGAAGCTCTTCCGCTGGGCGGCCAAGGTAGCGATCTCATACTCGCGCGCGTTGGAGACATCTGAGGGCCCCAGCCGCACCCTGCTGGCACAGCAGGCGCTAGCGCAGAAACTCGTCCATCACAAGATTATGGACCTGTTCGGCGGCGCCAAATACGCAATCTCGGGCGGCGGCCCCCTGGGTGAGCGGCTAGGCCACTTCTTCCGGGGCATCGGCTTGCAAATCCTCGAGGGATACGGCTTAACCGAAACCACCGCTCCTCTCAGCGTCAACACCCCGGCCGTCAATAAGATCGGAACTGTTGGACCACCGATTTCTGGGGTGAGCGTACGTGTCACTGAGGACGGCGAGATCCAGGTCAAGGGCCCGTGGGTTTTTGCGCGCTACCACAACAATCCGAAGGCAACCGAGGAAGCCTTCCAAGATGGATGGTTCCACACTGGGGACGTGGGCTCTATTGATGAGGACGGCTACGTTCGTATCACCGGGCGACGGAAGGAAATCATTGTTACCGCGGGCGGCAAAAATGTGGCTCCCGCCGTATTAGAAGACCGCCTGCGCGGTCACCCTCTCGTCTCTCATGTCATTGTGGTGGGCGAAGGAAAACCATTTATCAGCGCACTGGTGACGCTCGATCCGGAAATGCTGCCCGGCTGGCTCACTAACCACGGCCTCCCTCCGATGAGTGTTGAACAGGCAGCGCGTGACCCACAGGTCATCGGCGCTATCGAGCGGGCCGTCGAGCGTGCCAATAAAGCCGTCTCCCGAGCTGAATCCATCCGCAAGTTCACGATCTTAGCTACCGATTTCACCGAAGCTAACGGTCTCTTAACGCCGTCATTGAAGATCAAACGCGGACCGATTATGGAACAGTTCGCGGATGACATTGAGGACCTTTACACCTAAACCCTCGGTACCTCCGTTAGCCGTCACACCTCCTTGGGGATGCCAACAGCCGGCATCCCCAGGCTTTTTAAAGCGATTGCTGATTGGGGTGATTTTAGGTCCGCTTGCAGAGACGGAACTGCGCCGGGCATTGGCAATCTCGGAAGGGGCCCCGTCCGTGCTCGTCTCCTCCCCCATCACAGTTACGGTGTATATCTTCCTAACCGGGGCCATCGTAGTATCGGTATTCCAGCATCTACGGCATCGCTCAAATACCCCCGTCCGGGCCGACGCGGACTCTGTTACTGAGGGTAGTGACGATATGGATCCAGCGAGTAGCTAAACGCCCTCGAGCTTCTGACCCCCTGCCTACAGTGGTGCCTACGTGCCCTCTCCTGGCAGAGGCTCATTAGCGCGAATGGCTTCGTGGTGGCGGATTACTTCCCGCACGACGAACTCAAGGAATTTTTCCGCGAAGACGGGGTCAAGCCCAGATTCGTCAGCAAGCTGCCGCAGTCGAGCAATTTGGCGTTGTTCCCGGGCTGGATCAGACGGCGGCATATGGGTGCGGGCTTTCAATTCCCCCACCCGCTTGGTGCAGCGGAAACGCTCAGCGAGCATATGGACGAGGGCGGCGTCAATATTGTCGATTGTTTTGCGATAGGCCAATAATTCGGCAGGAACGTCATGTGGCTCCGGGCAGGCGTGAGCGGTCATATCAGGCGCTCTTTTCTGCTGCTTGCGTGACCACGGTCGGCTCCGCATTGCCATTAACCGCTTCAGCAGTCACAACTACCTTGACGACGTCATGCCGGGAGGGAATGTCGAACATAGTGTCTCGTAGAGTGTCTTCCATAATGGCGCGCAGTCCGCGCGCCCCGGTCCCCTGCGCGATCGCCTTTTGGGCGATCGCACGCACGGCGTCGTCGGTGAACTCGAGCTCAACGCCGTCTAATTCCACGATCTTTTGATACTGCTTGAGCAGAGCATTCCGCGGTTCTGTCAGAATCCGAACCAACGACTCCTCATCGAGGGCATCCACCGAGGTAAAAACCGGCAGACGGCCAATGAACTCTGGAATCATGCCGAACTTATGTAGATCTTCGGGTCGTACCAGGCGGAAGATATCCGCGGCTGTATCTGACTTCTTCAGGGGTGCCCCAAAACCGATTCCGGCCTTGCCTATACGGGCGGAGATAATATCCTCCAATCCCGCAAATGCTCCGGAGACGATAAAGAGAATCTCGGACGTGTCGATATGGATGAGTTCTTGGTGCGGGTGTTTGCGTCCTCCCTGGGGTGGGACAGCCGCATTAGTGCCCTCAATGATCTTCAGCAGGGCCTGCTGCACACCTTCCCCGGAGACGTCGCGGGTGATCGAGGCACTGTCCGAGCGGCGCGCGATCTTGTCAATCTCATCAATGTAGATAATGCCTCGTTGCGCTCGCTCAATATCTTGGTCGGCAGCCTGGATGAGGTGGAGCAGAATATTTTCGACGTCCTCCCCCACATATCCGGCTTCAGTCAGGGCGGTAGCATCTGCGATGGCAAAGGGAACGTCCAACATGCGCGCCAGGGTCTGTGCCAGATAGGTTTTCCCGGTGCCCGTGGGTCCGATAAGGAGAATATTGGATTTCGCGATCTCGACGTCGTCATCATTGGAGGGCGAGCGTAGCCGCTTGTAGTGGTTATATACGGCAACGGCGAGGGTGCGTTTGGCTTCGTCCTGCCCAATGACGTATTCAGAAAGGAACTCGAAAATCTCTTTGGGGGTGGGCAAAGAGGTAGGGCCAACACTGCCGGAGCCCTTATCGAGCTCTTCATTGATGATTTCCTGGCAGAGTTCTACACATTCATCGCAAATGTAGCTACCGGCACCCGCGATAAGCTTGCGAACCTGCTTGGCAGACTTGGCACAAAACGAGCACCTCATCAGGTTGGTATCTTCAGCCACGATATACCTTCTTCCTCGCAGATCCGGCCTCTTGCCGCTCTCCTACCTTATGCCGCTTCGGGCCTGCCAGCTCCCCGGCACGCCCTAGCAAAGCCACAACCGAGGGCGCCGGCGGCCCCCGCCGCCGGCGCTCAGTTCTACTGCGGCAACTCCGCCTTGCGAGAGGTCAACACCTGATCAACGAGGCCGTATTCCAACGCCTGCTGTGCGGTGAGGATCTTATCCCGCTCAATATCCTTGCGGATCTGTTCCGCACTGCGCTCGGAGTGCTTGGCGAGAGTTTCTTCCAGCCAGGTGCGCATCCGATCGACTTCGTCAGCGATAATCTCGATATCGGAGGCCTGCCCGTGTGAGCCCTCCATCGCTGGCTGATGGATAAGTACACGCGCGTTCGGCAGAGCCAACCGTTTACCAGGTGATCCGCCCGCCAATAGGACCGCTGCCGCAGAAGCCGCTTGCCCCAGGCATACGGTCTGGATCTGCGGCCGGATGTACTGCATCGTGTCGTAGATGGCGGTCATTGCGGTGAACGACCCCCCTGGGGAGTTGATGTACATGGTGATGAGGCCATCGGGGTCCTGGGATTCGAGTACCAGGAGCTGCGCCATGACGTCATCGGCGGAGGCATCATCCACCTGCACCCCCAGGAAGATGATCCGATCCTCAAAGAGCTTGCCATATGGGTCCAGACGGCGATACCCATAGGCGGTTCGTTCCTCGAATTGGGGCAGCACATAGCGGTTTTCTGCGCGCACCGTGGAAGCTCCCTGCGGCATCTGAGCGGGGTTATAAGCGTTAAACATTATTCTCCCTTCCCGGTCATGCCACCGGAGCCGGTCACTGCGGTTGCATCGGAGACAACGTGGTCAATGAAGCCATACTCGAGGGCTTCCTGCGCGGTGAACCATTTATCACGGTCGGCATCTTCCAAAATCTGTTCCACAGACTTACCGGTCCGTTCGGCCGTAATCCGCGCCAACGTGTGTTTCATATCCACGATTAGTTTGGCGTTAATACGAATGTCGGAGGCGGTACCGCCCACACCGCCTGAGGGCTGGTGCATAAGGATACGCGCATGAGGGGTGGCATACCGTTTGCCGGCAGCTCCTGCTGTTAGGAGCATCTGCCCCATCGACGCCGCCAGGCCCATCGCTACGGTGCACACATCCGGTTTGACGTACATCATCGTGTCATAGATGGCCATCCCCGCGGTTACAGACCCCCCGGGCGAATTAATGTACAGGTAGATGTCCGATTCCGGATCTTCTGCGGCCAGCAGGAGCATCTGGGCGCAGATCGCATTGGCGTTTTCATCGCGCACTTCGCTACCCAACCAAATAATGCGCTCTTTGAGTAGACGGCTATAAATGTGGTCATTCAACGCCGCATTGGCGATATCACCTTTACTCAACATTCCTCCTCGCTTGAGCCAGCAATACCCTGAGACTACCGCGAAGGTCTGGCATTCTCGTCCTCCACTCCCCAATTTTCGCTGTTGGCGCAGGACGCCCCCACATGCCCCACCACGGCATACACAAGGGTGGCCCGGTCTTAGTCAGACCGGGCCACCCTTCTACACGGATTTACTTGTCGCTGTCAGCGTCTTCCTTCTTCGTGGTCTTCTTGGCCGCCGGTTTCTTGGTGGCCGTCTTCTTCGCTGCCGGCTTCTTGGCGGGCTTATCTTCGTCCGTGTCCGCAGCAGTCTTCTTGGTGGTCGCCTTCTTGGCCGTGGTCTTCTTGGTGGCCGTCTTCTTCGCTGCCGGCTTCTTGGCGGGCTTATCCCCGTCCTTATCGGCGGAAGTAGTCTTCTTAGCGGCCGTCTTCTTGGCCGCCGGCTTCTTAGCAGCAGACTTCTTCGCAGCCGGCTTCTTGGCGGCTTCCTTCTCGCCGTCGTCCTCGCCGCCGGTGTAGACGCTGAGGTCGATCACCTGGCCGTCGCTGTCCTTAACGGTTACCTCCCGCAGCGCTACCATCAGCGACTTGTTACGCGCGATTTCAGCGGCAAACGCAGGGATTTGGCCCGACTGGGCAGCGGACTGCATGAACTGGTTCGGATCCACCCCGTACTGGCGTGCCGACTGCAACAGGTACTCGATGAGCTCACCCTGCTGCACCTCGACCTCGTACTGCTCAGCGAAGGCGTCGAGCATGAGCTGGTCATGCAGGGCCTTCTCAATTTCTTCGCGCACCTCGGCGGTCTTCTTCTCGTCAGCCTCCTGGCCTTCGAGCTGGGACTCCACCTCGGTGTCAATCAGATGCTTGGGCAAATCGAAACTGACGTTCTCACGCAGGTGATCGAGCAACTTGCCACGCGCCTCCAGGGCTTGCATATTGGCCTTATCAGTACCGGCCTGGGTGCGCAGGTCCTCACGCAGTTCGTCAATGGTGTCGAACTCAGATGCCAGCTCGGCGAATTCGTCATCAGCCTCGGGCAGATCACGTTCCTTGACAGCGGTGGCCTTAATGGTACATTCGGCTTCTTCGCCCGCGTGCTCGCCGCCCACAAGGGTGGTCGTGAAGGTCTTTTCTTCATCAGCCTTGGCACCGATGAGGGCCTCGTCCATGCCTTCGAGCATGCTGCCGGAGCCGATCTCATAAGAGATGCCAGAGACGGAGTCGATTTCTTCGCCGTCGATGGTTGCTTTCAGATCAATGACAACGAAGTCGCCGTCGCGAATCTCGCGGTCCACGCCCACCAGGGAGCCGAACCGCTGCCGTAGAGCGGTCAAACGCTCCTCGACATCCTCGTCGGTCACCTCGACCTTCTCAACCTCCACCTCGAGTCCGCTCAAGTCGGGGAAGGTAATCTCGGGCCGCACGTCCACCTCGGCTGTGAACTTCAGCTCGCCACCGAGCGGGCCGGTGACGTTAGGGATATCGGTAACGTCAATCTCCGGCTGGGACAGCACCGTGAGGCCGTTTTCCGCGATGGCTTGGCGGTAGAGGTCAGGCAGCACATTGTTCACAGCCTGCTCTAGGACGACGCCGCGCCCCACCCGCTGATCAATGATCTGCTTGGGGGCCTTGCCCCGCCGGAACCCGGGAATGTTCACCTGCCCGGCCACCTCTTGGTAGGCCTTTTCAACAGCGGTAGAAACATCCTCGTAAGCCGCCTCAACGGTCAGCTTCACGCGGGTGGATTCGAGATATTCGACGGCGCTCTTCACAGCGATTGTCTCCATGGTCGGGGTCAGATACCGAGTAGAAATTGGAGCGGATGACGGGAATCGAACCCGCACCATCTGCTTGGAAGGCAGAGGCTCTACCATTGAGCTACATCCGCACGAACTACTTACCTTTATACGACCGCAAGTCGGCGTGGGAGCCCTCGCGGTCGCATCTGCGTAAACAGCGCGCTGAAACACTCTACCGCGTTTAACCCCTCCACGTCGAACTTGCGCATGTGGCAGCGCGCACGCTCCGATTTTATTTTTGAGTTTGAACCGCTCTGGCTGGTACTGTTACCAGGTCACGGGGCGTAGCGCAGCTTGGTAGCGCACCTGCTTTGGGAGCAGGGGGTCGCAGGTTCAAATCCTGTCGCCCCGACAACACAACTCCGCAGTACTTTTCCTGCCCCTGCGGATGCCTACATTGAAGCCCTTCATTTAAGCTTCACGCCGCCACAATGTCGACGAATCTCAACGCAATGTGGCGGGCTACATCCTGCATCTCTGCCCAGCGCGCCTCAGCTTCCGCCAGGATCTGGGCTAATTTAGCCGGAGACGCATCTGGCAAACCGGAAATATCCTCCTCCGCCCACCGGCGGAAGGTGGGGGCATCGACTTCGGGATGGAACTGCAAGCCCCACGCCCTCTGCCCGATCCTGAAAGCTTGTGGGTAGCGAGCTGACTCGGCCAACAGCGTGGCCTGGGGCGGCAGCGGCCGGATACCATCGCTGTGCGCACTCACCCCAGCAATCTGCGTGGGCAACCCGCCAAGGAGGTCATCGTCATGTGCTGCCGGGAGTAGCGAAATCTCGGTAACTCCGAGCTCCATACCCGCCGGGTCAGCTACCTGCACGCCACCACCGGCGGCCACACTGAGTAGCTGGGCACCCAGGCAGATCCCCAATACTGGCACATCTTCGTCTAAGCATTGCCGTATGAGCGTGCGTACCTGGGGAAGCCATGGAGCCTCAATATCGGCGTAGGCGTTCATGGAACCACCGAGCACCACCAGCGCGTCCTCGATCCGATCCGGCACCGCCTCCCCCTCATAGGGGCGCACAAGGTGATGTTCTCCGAGCCACTCGGCGTAGTGGCCGCACCCAACGGAATCCTGATGTTGCACGATGATCACGCCGTTATTATCCCACGCCCAAAGACGCGAGTTTTACGCTAGTCTCCCCTGTCTCGCGCGGCGAGAAAACCACTATCGAGCCCCGGGGAGGCTTCACTGGGCCGCGAGAAAGTCGTCAAACGTGGCGTCCCAGCCGCCGCGGGCACGCGCGACCTTCCCGCCGTCCACGATGAGGCCGTGGAACTCGGCCAGCTCTGCCACGGTGAATCCGCATGGCTGCACGTGAGGGTCGACGGCGCGGCGAGCGGCGTCGTATGATCCATACTCTCCCCACCCGGCGGCGGCCAATAGGCGGCGGGCGTAGAGATCGTAAATAAACACCGGACGGCGGTATACGTATAACAGCAAGGAGTCGGCGGTCTCAGCACCAACCCCGCGCAGCGTCAGCAACTCGGCGCGCAGGTCGTCTGTCGGCAGGTTCTGGGCGGCGGTATGACGCTGCATAAACCAGGCTGAGACGGTGCGCAAGTACTCGGATTTGACACGGTAATACCCGGTGGCATGGATGAGGCGAGCGAGTCGGTCACTTGGCAGGGCCAGTAACGTGCGCGGATTGAGGGCGCCGACCTTCCGCAGTGCAGCCAGTGCGTACTCAACATTGGTCCAGGCGGTATTTTGGGTCAAAATCGCGCCGACCACGATCTCGAAGTCGGTATCTGCTGGCCACCACACGCCGGCGGGGATATGCGCTTGCAGCAATCGGTATAAGTCCCTCAGCGGGTAGGGCCCGCGCAGCTGTGTGATCAACGCGCGGATCATCTTCTGATCGGCACGAGAGTTGTCATGGGAGTTTTCGTGGGCGAGCAGCGCGGCTTTGAGGTCGGCCCCGCCTGCATATCCGCCTATCCCGCCGGCTGTGGGAAGCACGCGGTGGCACGGGATGAGCAGCGGATAGGGGTTCATAGCGAGGGCACGGCCGACGGCGCGAGCTGCCTTTGGTCTGCCAATCGCCCGGGCGAGCTCCTGGTAGGTGGTGGTTTGACCGCTGGGAATACCGGTGCAGGCGGCGAGGACATCCCGCTGGAATGGGCTCAGGTGATCCCAGGGGATCATGCTGAGGTCGGGAGCTGAGGCAGCGTCACGTAAATATGCACAGGCAGCTTCCCGCATTGGAACATCCCAATGCGAAAAGTCCAAGCGACCGTCCACAGTCCCAGCCTAGCAGTGGGCAGATTGCGTTAATCTGCGCAACGGACGCCACCGACCGTCTCCCCCTCGGACGCGACCGACTAATGCTATTTATCCCTACCATATGTCTTATGAACCACCATCCAGCGTGTGCGCGTATAGTCGGCACTTGGCGCGGGCATGGCGTCGGAGCCAAGACCAACCCATGCACGTGGAAACCGGCTACTCCTCCCACCACACACTGATCGCTACCTTGCCGGAGGCGTCAGCGTCCCGCGCTTGAGCGAAGGCTGCTTCTGCCTGGTCGGCCCGATAGATATCGGTGAGCACCGTTTCCAGTTCGGGATGCGCCACGAGCATGCTGACGGCGTCGTCGACCTCATCCCGGAACCGGAAGACCCCCACGTAACTGACCTCTTTACCGATGAGGGGGCTGAGTGCCACGGGCCCAGGGCCGGCCGGCACCATCCCGACCTGCACCACCCGCCCGCGCCGCCGCGCTGCCACGAACGCAGCCGAGATTGCCGCATGGGCACCGGAACACTCGAATATGACGTCGAATGTCTCGGCCGGCGGTGCATCACGGCGTACGTTAATCGTCTCGGTGGCCCCGAGCGCCCGCGCCCGCTGTAGCGCGGCGTCGCTCATATCGGAACAAGTGACGCTCGTTGCTCCGCGCGCCAGCGCCGCTCCCGCCGTGAGCAGCCCAATGGGCCCGGACCCGCTAACGAGTACACGCTGTCCACACACATCGCCAGCCATCGTCAATGCGTGCAGGCCGATCGATAGCGGCTCAGCCAGGA
>JAEWHO010000095.1 GCA_023387755.1 Actinomycetes bacterium
CAGTACCTTCAGCTGCCAGCCCCACTCCCCAGCGACAGTATAGAACGCCCCGCCCGAAAACGATCGTTTCCGGACACCTCGCGTTCGGTAGCGGCACCGGCCCACAAACGCGATGGTTTCGCGCCCGAAACTCGCGCCCGAAACCGAAACGGTCCGAAACGTGCTGCGCAACCATTACGGACTGTCCACGCAGGCCCGCAACGCTCACAGTCCCCTTCGCTTCCATTTCATCCGACGCTCCACCAGACGAATGCCAGCTCCATCTCCTCCCGTTCCACGCAGCTTGTCTCGTCCGACCTCGATAGGCGTTGAGGGAGATAACAGCCCCCGGAGCTTTGCGATCTCGAGCCTGAATCGATCCGTACCAGCACGCAGTGCATTTACGGCCATATCGGCCCGCGCAGGATCGCGCGGGTAGGCACGAGCAGCAACTGCGCGGGCATCGCGCGTCACCAGACGTTCCACAGTTGCCAGTAGGTCAGCTGAGGTCGCTACCTGCAGATCGGACAGCTTCACGCACTGAGCTCGCGCAAGATCAAGCCACGCCCGTGCCCCATCGGGTGTCATTCGCTCGACACTTCGTGCTGACTCGACTGCTAGGCCCGCTTCCCGACCGGCCCGCCTCAGCCCTTCATCGCGATCGCCAAGGTAACTGCGATCAAACAGCACCTCCCCAGTTCTGTCTTCGATCACGACTCGATCAACCGCACCTCGAGCCACCAGATGCTCCACCGTAGCTGGGGCGGTCACAAAAGCTTCATCGTGCGCCGCAGAGGATGTCCACCGCCCCGCACCTACCTGCTCCACCTGCCCTAAGTACCGCTCAAGTGTCGAGAGTCTCGACACTTCATGCGGCACCGCGACGACACGTAGCTCAACGACATATTGAGCTTCACGGAAATCACCAATCGTGGCAGCCATAGCTTCTGGAGATCTCAGCGTGGTCTCGATAAGCACGTCTGTCCGCTGTTCACGCAAATACGCCGCAGACATCCCAATCCACTGCCCAGAAGCCCGGGCAGTTACTGATGGCATAGATAACGGGTCTTCGCGCATTAAGCGTGAATAGGCTGGATGAAACTGCCTAAAGTCGTCACCGATCACCGGGACCAAGGATGGCCTACCACGTGCAGCCCGCTCGTTTGCGCGACTTTTCCCCGCCCCAGGCTGACCACCCACGTATACCACAACAGGCGGCCACGAGTGGCCGCCTGCGTCACTAGATTGCTGCTTGTGGAGGTACGGAACAATCAGCTCCGCGAAGCGCTTGCGCAGCTGTCCCGGTGTTAACTCGTCGTTCATGCCAGCACTGGCGCATACCGAGGCATCGACGTAAGTTCCTCCCGCAGTTTCGCAGTATGCGCTTCAATGGCCTGCCTGCTATCGGGATCGACCGCGCGGGCTTCGAGCATCACTCGAAACTGTTCGGCCCGCCAGTGTTCTTTTTCTGCACTAGTGGCAGCCTCATCCATCCATTCGATGTACCGCCCACCGAGCTGAGTCGCCAGCTCTCTCATCACGTCGTACACCATCGGGCTGAAATCGCGATCGTTGCTCATCTTCCGCTCACCTCTCATCCTGGTACCTATCATAGCGCCTAGCCCGAAAACGGTACATAGCAGGTTTTGACCGACCTGCGTGTGCCGCCCCCGACCGGCTGCACACACGGCTGTGGACGGCTCCAGCGAGCTGGAGGGCTGGATCCGCCCACGAGCACATGTGCACAGCCTGGCAGGCTATGGACAAGCGGAACTGTATACCGGCAGTTCCATGCTTGCCCACAGCCTGCCTCGCTACTCCCCTACCAGCGCTTTGGCCAGGCGTGAGGACGCGAAAATCAGGAACAGGAACAGTAGGGGTCCCAGCAATATCGCGCCAATATTGCTGGCGATCTGCGATAGCAGGTTGTCTGCCGTGAGCGTGGACAGGTCGAACGCGTCGATCTGGAAGGTGTTGTAGATACCTATCACCACCAGAATCATCACGCCCTGCAGCACCACGGCACCGTACTTACGCAGGTATCCAATCGCGATGGTCTTTGTCTCCGGATGCGCCATGAACGCTACCGGTAGCGTTGCCGCCGCTGACAGGATGTAGACCTCCGCGAAACGGATGAACACCACGAGCTTCAGCGCGATGGAGGCGACCAGCGCGAGCAGCCACGGGATGAACAGTATCGCCAGGAGGGCCACTTGATCCGTGACGTCCGCGTCGTTGACCGCATCCTTCACAGTGTCACTTAAACCTGCCGTTTGAGCGGTTGGTGTGACATCTGCGGTCGCGGCGATCACCTTGTCTCCGACCTCGTTGATTGCAGCGATAAGCATGTCGATGTTCTGGATAGCCAGCACGACCATCGCTGACTTCATGACCGCTAACGCGACCTGCTGTGTGCCAGTCTTTTGATCACCTTCATACCGGCTACTGATCCGCGCGAACTCCAGGACCAGCACGATGGCAACGATTGTCGCGGCAATCGGCTTCACTGCGGTCGAGTTCACCAGGTTCGCGAAATCGTAGGCAGCAGTGTTGTACTTGGAGATCGGGTCTTTCAACCCGGCTGCACCATCGGTGAACCCGCTGCCGAAGATGGTGGTGAGCATGGAGATGAGGATGTCACTCACCGATCCTCACCACCCTCGGCTCTGGTATGAGCGTGTGATAGTAGGTCAAAGGCCGGATCTGCACGCCACCTGCTGGCAGCGCGTCGATCACCCGTCCGTTGCCCACATACAGCGCAACGTGCGTGATATTGTCCTGCGACTTGGGGATATAGCTCGTTTGGAAGAACACAATATCGCCCGGTTTCGCTGCCGATAACGGGTACGATTTCGCCCCCAGTTTTGGTGGTAGTGAGTACATGGCGTACTCACATTTGGCGATCGCAATAGGGTTACCGGGGATACTCATCGGCAGTTTGATCCCACGCCCATGCAGGTATGAATTGTGCACTAGCCAGCAGCAGTCCACACTGCCGTGCCCCTCGCCTCTCCCATAGGGGGTCCCGATCTGGCTCATGGCATAGTCCACGGCCTTATCCGGGCTACCTCCCCCACCTGCTGTGAGTTTAGCTAGGTCAGGGTTACGCCGGATTACCACGTCGCCGCTATCTAGATTGCCCCGCAGGTCGTCATACGACAGCTGCCGGACACCATACTGGGCTTCCTCGTAGTACTCCATCGAGATCGTGCCGTCACTGATCTCACCGACATACCCGGCCATACCCGTGGCAGGCTGACCGAGGACACCCCCACGGAAAGCGATAATGTCGCCTGGTTGCGCCTCGCTCGGTTTCGTGATGGTCTTCCAGCCGTTCAAGCTGGAGTCACTCAGCCACTGCAGCGCATCCGTACCGGCAGGAGTGAGGTCCTGCTTCTTATACTTCCACTGGCCAGGTCCGGCCCCCATATCCCGATTGATCCGCCAGTATACGAAATCGGACGGGGTGCCGTACATGTACCCGGTCTCGGAGTTCTCCGTGTAATAGGCGTCCGATGGCTGCCCGTCGGCACCACGGACTTTATCTGCCCACGGATAGTCATCGACGATCACGAACGTCGTGGCATAGGCAGCGTCGTCGTGGAAAAGCCAGTTCGACATCCACGTGGGCATCAGTGAGACAACCAGCAGGACCGCAGCGATCACTGCCACCACGGCCATAGCACCCGCGCCTCCGACAGAGGACACGGCCGCCCCGAGGACCGCCGCGACCTTCGCGACTGCGACGCGCGCGATATGTGCCGCCACGCGCGTGACGCGACGCGTGTTCCGCTCAGCTGCGCGCGCTGCCTTGAATGTTGTCTTTCCCGCCCGCACAGTACCGCGCGCAGTCTTGCGAGCTGCAGCCGCGCCTTTACGCGCTCCCCGTACCGCGAGACGGCCGCCTTGTTTGGCACCTCGACCCGCTAAACGTGCGCTCTGACGACCACCACGTGCAGCCATAGAACGGCCTGCCGACTGAGCTGCCGCACCTATACGTTCGGAAAAGTCCCGCTCCCCACCAGACGCAAGGAACCGGCTTGCACCAACCACGCCTGGTGCCACACGCCTCTTAGCGTTAGCTTTACGGCGTGCCTGCCGGGAAGGCCGTTGCTTCGTGCTACCACCTTTACGGGCGTTATTCGGTTGCCGGGAAGCCTGGCCCTTGTGTTTGACGCCGCGTTCCTCACCAGGCGCGTCACCCGTCGTCTTGTCACGGGTTAGCCGCTCATGTTCGAGCACATGCGGCTTGACCAGCTCAACCCAGCCAACCTTTCTGAACCGGCTCACGACCCGTCACCTCCAATCGCTGTCGGAGGCACAATCTCCTCGCCTCCGCTCACGAGACGGCTATCGAGGTTTGACCCCCAGCAGTACCACTGGTCTGCCGCTAGCGCGCAGGTGCTAAACCGCGACGCGGACAGTTGCTGCGCGGCAGGCACGTCCACGGCTGTGACGCCTTGCCCTTCAGCGCCTTGTTTACCGGACCCGAGCTGCCCAACATAGTCCGAACCCCAGCAATACGTTTTCTCCTCTGCTAGGGCGCAGGTATGAATCTCCCCTGCCACCAGGCCGCTAATTGGCTTGCCAGCCAGCTCCTTCACTGGTGCTGGCGCGGCAATCTCATCTCCCTCGCCTGCCTGATGCCATTCGTTGTCTCCCCAGCAGTAGACATTCTCGGATGTCCCTGCGCACGCGTGCGCAGCACCGGCAGTCAGCCACACGGCTGGTTCGGGCAGGTCGAAAGTGTGCTCGTGTACGGCGGAGAATCCCTCGGTCAGGCCCGTACCGAGCTGCCCGCGCCGGTTTTGTCCTAGGCAGTGGACGCTGGTGCCCTGCGCAGTACACGCGAACGCGTCACCACTGGCCGCCAGCGGACGTGCTGGCACACTCTCAGTCGGTTGCACACTAGCCTCACTCGTCGCGCTAGGCACGCTCGGCGCCGCTGACGCGCTCGGTGCCGGATCATCGCTGGACAAGTCCAGCCACCACCACAGCGCAGCGGCACTGGCCACCACCAGCACCCCTGCCGCCACTGCCAGGAGTGGAAAGCGTCGGCGTGACGGCGGAGCGGGAGGCTCACCAGCCATGTCCTCTTCCACCACCACCTGCGGCACTGGCGGGCGCGTCCCGGTTGCCCGCACGTAGGTAACCCACGCGCGCAGTTGCCCCCACGAGGCCGGATGCGTCTCCAGCGCATCGAGCAGTTCCGGGGTTAGCTCCATGCTCTGTGCGATAGTGCGCAGATTCTCAGGCTCTAGATCAGGTGCGAGCGGCATGGGCCACCTCCGTGAAGCGCGTGGAGAACAACTTGAAAATCCGTGAGGACGGGTCCATCGTGTTATCGAACGGCACCGCCGCACTCCCAATCCGCAACAGGCCACAGCCAGGTGACGAATTGACAAAGTAGCCGCGCTGCTGGGGTGAGAGTTCCAGCAGATCTGTCAGCGCATCCGCGTCGGTTGCCTGCTGGTTCAACAAGAACAGGCCATCAGCGTTGGCCAGCATGAGCCGTGCCCGCTCGTTGGCCAGCAGCTCCTCGATGTTCTGCGTGATCCCCGTCGCCGCCGCACCGTACTTACGGACGCGCTTAAACAGCGCTTGGCAGTACGCGGCCGCGAACTCGTTGTTAAACAGCAGGTGGAACTCGTCGATATACAGCCAGGTACGTACACCGCGCGCCTTGTTACGCGTGATCCGCCGCCATACTTCTTCCAGGACGACCATCATCCCGAATGTCTGCAAATCCCGCCCCAGATCGGCAATGTCGAAGATTGTGACGCGATTATTCGTATCGACATTCGTTTGCTGCGCAAACGCCGAGGCCGACCCGCGCGCATACAACTCCAAGGCCGTAGCCAGCTCGCGCGCCTCGGCCTCGGGTTGGTTCGCCAACTCGTCAAACAGCGTTTGTAGCGTTGGCGGTTGGCTGCCGGGATTCTGCCAGTAGCGCTGGTACATCACCTGCGAGCACCGGTCAATAATTGACCGTTTCTCCGCAGGCAGGCCGCCAGCCCCACCAATGAGCACCTCACACAACGCCAGGACATACGCGCATTTATCACGTACTGGATCTGACTCGCCTTGCACATCTCGGTCTAGTGCCAGCGGGTTAATCGTGTCGCGTGATCCCGCTGAGATCACCACGCGAGCTGCGTCCAGTTCGGCCGCAAGCGGCCCGTATTCGCGCTCTGGATCGACGATGAGGATTTCGTCGTTAGGACGGCGCAGGAAGGTCTGCTCCATCTCGAACTTCGCGAACTGCGATTTACCCGACCCGGTCGTGCCAAGGATGAACGCGTTCGAGTTCATCGTCGTGGTCCGGTCCGCGACAATCAGGTTCTTCGATAGCGCGTTAATCCCGTAGAAATTACCGCTCCTACCCAGAATCTCCTGCGTGGTAAACGGCACCATCACCGCCGCCAAGGCCGTCGTGATGGTGCGGTGAACCGGCAGTTTGCTCGCCCCCAGCGGCAGTGCCGCATTCAGGCCGTCCAGCTGCATGTACCGCAGCACCTCGAGCTGGCACGAGTGTTTGCCGCACACACGCATGACGCGTTTCGCGTTCTCCTGCAGCTCCTTGACATTCTCGCCACTGACCGCGACGACGATGGTGGCCACGAACAGCTTCTCGTTGGACTGCTCGAGCTGTTCACGTAACGCGACCGCTTCCTCCACCGAGTTTTCCAGCTCATGCGGCATCAGGTCCAAGGTCAAGCCCTGCTTAGCCAGCTTGCGTTGCTCGTTCGCCCGCTGCATGTCCATACCAGAGATCTGGCGCTTGACCAACGTCAGCCCCTCGGCCTGGTCCATTGGCTCCAGGTGGAGAGAAACGGTCAGGTTCACGGGAATCTCTGACAGTTCTTTCAGTAGCCGGTCACTCATCCACGCCGGTAGACGCCGCAGCACGAACGACTGCCAATACTGGTCGCGCTCACCAGACAACCGCAGGTAGTCCTTGGAGGTGCGTTGATCAATTGACTGCGGCGCGACAAAATCCTTCGTCGCCAGCTTTTGCGCCACCAAGTCTTTGTACTCGAAATCAGCTGCAACGCCCGCTCTGAGCAGATACTGCAGCAGACGCACACGCTCGGTGCCAGACATCTGCTCGGCACGGCATCCGCCGACCTCGCGTAGCAGCGCAGCGTCCTCAGCGGCAATACGCGCCAGTTGTATCTGCGCTTCTTCCACATTCTCGGCCTCAACACTGATCGTGACGATCTTTTCCGTCAGCGTGTTATTCCGGCCAGTTTTCAGTCGCGCACCGATAAGCGCGTTGTACTCCTGGCGCGCGTTATCGTGCCCATCGCCGCGCAGCGGCAAGGCCACATCAGCCAGCAGCTGTGTCTTGTCCAGGACACGATTGACGATTGTGACCTGCACATGCTGTCCCGCCAGGTGTCCGTTAAGGAAGTGAGCGTACCGCTCTACAATCCCTTCTTGCACATCCTGCGGCGCCAGCTGGTAGTCGATGTCCGACAGTTTCAGCGAGACAGAATACCGCTTACCACCCAGATAGCACAGGCCCGACTCGGTCATCGCCTCATACGCGATAGCCGCTTGAGTCGATTTGGCAGGCCATCTAGTGGCTCGCTTCGAAAACTCCGCGCGCTTGTCGTTTGCGGCGTGAGTCCCTTCTGCGTTCTTTCTTTTCCACACCATTGTCATTCCAATCTGCATACACATACGGGGTTCGGTCCTGCTGGTGCGCCCACCAGTAGCCGACATAGTGTTCAAATGCGATCCCCATTGGGCGCATCCATCCCAGGCACACTGCCGGGATAGCCAGCAACGTCACCAGTGCGACCCCGAGGTCTTCCAACTCGAGGAAGTAGCAAGCCATATAGACCCCCACCAAGACCACAAGTGCTATCGGAGCGATTGCGGCCTGCCGCCAGGTCAGCCCAAAGAGCACTTTGGGCTGATAGGCGGTGATCTCGCGGAAAACCTTAACTTCTAGGGCCACGGCTACAACGCGATAGACTTAAACATGGCCGCTGCCGCGATGATCATGCCACCACCGACGGCCTGCCACATACCGGACTGAGTTTGCGTGCCGTTCTGCTCTTTCAAGCCACCAGCCAGGACGATGATTCCCCACACCAGCCATACGCCACCACCGATGATGGCGAACTTGGAAAACAGTTCCAGTGCGTTCTCTAGCATTCCTTATGCTCCTTTCATCATGGATCGACGACGAAGGATGAGTGCGCCAGCCCCCATCAGAGCGCCAGCAACTCCCATACCCAGCCCGTTGACGCCAGTTTTCGGCAGTTCCTCTACCGCTGGCTTCTTCACAGCCTTAGATGGTGCTGGCACCGGCCGTTTCGAGGGAACCGGTCGCTTAGACGGCACCGGGGACCTGGTAGGAACCGGCGCGGGCGCCGCAGTCTCTGTCGGCTGCGGTGCAGGCGGCCGTGGAGGAACCGGCGACGGTTTCGGTGCAGGCGGAGGCGTCGTCTCCGTCGGTTGTGGCTTCGGTGTTGGCACCGGAGGCAAGCCAGGAACCGGCGGCGTTGTCCCCGTCGGGGATGGTGTCGGTATCGGAGGCAGCCCCGGCACCGGCGTCGGCACCGGCCCCACCGGGTCCTCCGACTCAGCCGGAACCGGCTGGATCTCACTCATCCCACGCCCCGAATCATCAGGCCGCAGATCCCCCAAAGACGTGGCTGCCGCGCCAGCTGCAGGGAACAGCAGCGCTACACTCACGCAGGAAATCGCGAGTTTTTTCATCAGATCTCCAATCACTCTCGAATGTGCCCACTGGTTGGGCGGTCTTGCCTACCCCCGGCCACGGGAGACTCGTCGACAGTCTGGCCGGGGGTAGGAAGTCTTGGATTACGCATCCGCTCGCTCGCAGCAGCGCATGCTTGCCGCGCAAGGACGCGCAGCTCATCATTCATTTGGACCTCACCCTGGCCGCTCAACGCGTTCGCGAGCAGCCATTGACGCTTCGGCGTCTCCCGGGAGGTCCCGTCTACGATCTGGCGCAGTTTCCTGTCGATCTCGCGCAGCGCTTCTCGCCGTGAGGGGGACGCTGCAGGAGGCGGCGATGCCGCCAGCTCTTTCACGCGATGAATGATCAGACCGGCAGGGTTTTGAACTTGCTCCAGAGGCGGCAGCGGATTCGCGCGCAGCATTGCACGCACCTGCCCAGGACCCCATCCAGCCTCACGCGCTACCGCCAGCTCGCGAGCCACGCGCGCTCGGGCTGGCGGCCCGAGCAAGCGTAGCCAGTCCTCCGGCAAAAATTCGTCCAACCACTCCACACCTGGTTGGTTGGTTATATCCGAACGTAGTGAGGATTTGGAATTATCTTTAGATAATTGTGCCGCGGCTGACCGTGGCACGGTCCACCGTGCCACGGTAGACCGCGGCACGGTGAGACAAGCCGCCTCACTTTTCTTTTCGCTTTCATGTCCCCTGCAGTCTGAGTTGTCCACAGGTAATGGAGATACCTCCACCGACTCTGCTTGTGGATAACTGTCCGTCTCGGAGTTATCCACAAGCGCGGCAAACTCATCCGGGTGAGACGAACAGCCCACCACTTCACCCTCGAAAGCCCCGCGCGCGATACGGTCATGAATCTCCGCTAACGCTTCCTCGACCGTGATTGGTTCGTAACTCACCAGCGTCAGATCCTTCAGCTGGCCAGTATGGCGGGTACGGAACCGGAACCGCAGATGTCGGTCCTCTAGCTCCGCCAGGCCACGCCGCACCGCAGCCTCTCCAAGTCCGCGCCCCTTGAGCTGCCGGTAACCGGCCTTCGCGCCTGCAGGCAAGCCCAGGCACACGATCAGAAGCGCCAGTGCCGCAT
The DNA here is from genome assembly GCA_023387755.1 of Actinomycetes bacterium. Classification (GTDB taxonomy): domain Bacteria; phylum Actinomycetota; class Actinomycetes; order Actinomycetales; family Actinomycetaceae; genus Bowdeniella. The sequence continues at coordinate 9,797 of JAEWHO010000095.1, forward strand.
ACGACAGCTCGCGGTCATGCACCAGCTTGTTCGGTACCGCAACCGCGCCGCGACGCACGACGAAAAAGTCGGTATTGTGTGCCATGTCAGATTCCTGCTTCCAACACCGGCAGGCACTGGCAGGCTCTGCATACACGAGCCGGCCTGGGGGTCGATTCCACGGCCCTCAGGCCACCTCCCCGCGTTTGAGAATCCACCAGCGCCACCATTGGTCTAGCTTCCTGTAGAAACGTTCGGTCGCGTGATCGCGCCAATTGCGTTTGACAGTTCAATCTGGTCGTTCGACAACGACGTAAGAATGTCTATCGCCTCGGTCTGCGTGATCTCATCAAGCCGGGCACGCGTATCCGCCACCAGCTTCTCCAGCCGGGGCTTAATTCGCTTGACCGTCGCAACCTCGACCTCATGACCAGTCGGGTTACTATCCAGCAGCATCTTCGCGTTAGCCAGCGCGACGTCCGCGCGCTTCAACTCAGGCTCCAACTGTTCAGTGCGGAAACGTTTTGCCGAGCGAGCAATGTTCAGCTCGAGATTGTCCACGTCCTTTTGATACTCAGCGAGAACCTCTGCGAAGTCCGCATCAGCGGCCTTGACCTGGCTTGCCAACTCGCGCGCCTTATCTGCAGACACACCCTTGACGTCAACGCGCTCTAGGCGAGAGAGTTTCTCGTTCTTCTCAGCAACCCAGCCAAGAGCAGCACACTGCCCCTCCTGATTCGGCATATTCGTACCGCAGTCCTCATTCAGAGTCGCAGCCTTCTTCACCAGCTCATCCCACTGCCCCAGATGCTCCTCATACGAAGAAAACGCCGTCTCATAGTCCGCCCGCGCAGCCTTTGCCTCCCCCGCCCGAGAACGCAGAAAACCAAACACCACCACAGCCACAACCACCACAACAACACCAGCAACAATGCCGATCCGCTGCTTGGCAGATAAATCCCGAATAGCCATCACAACTCCTAAAGCAACTTGCCCTGTCCAGGGGGAACATCACCATCAACAGACCCCGCAGAATCCGCATCCACACCGACCTCGTCGTCCTCCACCACATCCACCTCGACCGGCGTCAAAATCCGATCCACCACAGCCTGGCGAATCCGCCACTGCCCAGAAGGCAACCGAATCGCCTCGATCTTTCCTGCGTGGCACCACCGAAGAACCGTTGCAGGTGTCACGGTGAGCTGCTTTGCGACCTCGGAGGGAGTCAACATACTTACTTAACCAGCTTTCTAATTGCGCTTACTGCAATCATGTAGCAAACAATATGCCCCTATCAGAGTTAATGCAAGGCAAATGCTTGCATATACTTCAATCAGTTACTACTATTTGCTACATGATGCACGTTTACGAAGATCTCGAACTGACCGCGAACGACATTGTCGCTGAGCAGGTGTCAATTTGGCTTCGGCGCCGCCGTTTAGAGCAAGCGCAACTGGCTGATCTGATGGGGGTATCGTCTGCAACATTGTCAAGGAAAATCAACGGACACATCGGCTGGTCGGTCACCGATCTTGTGAATGTAGCCAGCTGTCTCGACGTCCCGATCACAGCTCTGCTGCCGAACGACGCCGTAGAAATGACGAAGGCCTCACGATCACGTGATCGTGAGGCCTCAGCCGGGATAGTAGCGGGGACAGGATTTGAACCTGCGACCTCCGGGTTATGAGCCCGGCGAGCTACCGAACTGCTCCACCCCGCGGCGTGTTCTCCACTCTAACGGGCTTAACCGTAGCTAGCAAATTAAGCGCTGGTGCGTCCGCTCACATAGGAGTCCGGCTGGGGGCAGCTCGCTGACCCCAGCCGGGGAGGTTACGGCGTCGCCGCTGGCGACGGCGTAGCTTCGGGCGCCGCGCCAGGGGTCGTGCCCGCGGCATCCTCAGTTTCCGCCGCGACCGCATCCTCCAGCGCCTTTTGCAGCCGGGCCTGGGCCTCACCGTAGGCCTTCCAATCGCCCGCCTTCATGGCCTCGTCGGCGGCCTTCATGGCATCGGAGGCTTCCTTGAGCGCAGCCTTCAAGGCGTCCCGGGCTGCGGGCGGGGGTGCGTCGTCGCCGGGAGTATCACCGCGATCGGAACCATCGACGCCAGCGTCACCCGCCTTCGCACCCGAATCGCCACCGAAGACCTCATCGAGGGCCTCATCAAGTGTGGCCGCATAGCCGATCTCGTCACCGAAGGCGACCGCGACGCGGTGCAGCAGTGGGAACTGGGTGCCCTTAGAGGACTGCACATAGACCGGCTGCACGTACAGCAACCCATCGCCCACCGGGAGGGTGAGCAAGTTGCCGCGGATCACCTGGGAGGCGTTTTGGGCCAGCAGGTTCAGCTCGTTAGAGATGCGCGGCGTGGAGTTGAACATATTCTGCACCTGGCCGGGGCCGGGCACCGTCAGGTCACGCGGCAGCTCCAAAATCCGCAGTTTCCCGTAGCCCTCGCGGACCTTGCCGTCCTCATTACCAGGCTCAGCATCCACCGCCAAGAACCCGGTGAGCACTTCCCGGTCCGTATTACCACCCGGGATGAACGAGGACGTCAGCGAGAAGGTAGCCTCATCTTGGCCCGGCATCTTCATCGTCAGGTAGTACGGCGGCTGCGGAACCGCGCCCTTTTCGCTGGTCGGGTCATTGGGGCTCTTCCAGAAGTCACCACGCGAGTAGAAGGACTTCGCATCGGTCACGTGGTAGCGCGTAAGCAGCTCCCGCTGCACCTTGAACAGATCCTCCGGGTAACGCAGGTGACTCATAAGATCACCGGTAATCTCCGACTTCGGCGTCACCGTGTCGGGGAAGATCGCCATCCAGGCTTTCAGCACCGGATCCTGCTCATCCCACTGGTAGAGCGTCACCGAGCCGTCATAGGCGTTCACTACCGCCTTGACCGAATTGCGGATGTAGTTCAGCTGAGAGGACGGTGCGATAATCTCCTGCCCGGTGCTGAGCGAATCAGCGGTCGCCTGCTCCAGCTGAGCACGCGCCGAATACGGGTAGTTATTCGACGTCGTATAACCATCTACGATCCACACCAGCTCCTTGGGCGTGGACTCATCACCGTCACGATCAACGACCGCCGGGTAGGCGCGGCCATCCAGGGTCAGATAGGGCGCTACCTTAGCGACCCGATCACGAGGGTGGCGGTCATAGAGAATCTGGGAGTGCTCCGTGACGCGGTCGGAGAACAAAATATCCCACGAGCCGAACTTGATAGCGTAGAGAACCTGGTTGAACAGGTTACCCAAGCTCGGCCCGCCGTTACCCTGATAGTTCGTGTTCACCTGACCGTTGGGGGAAGCGTCGTCGGGGTAATCGAGTTCCCAATTGGTCCCCTCTGGCGCGCCCACAATGGAGTACGACGGCGATTTTTCCCCAAAATACACCCGCGGCTCATATTCGCCGAGCACACCGGTCGAAGGGATCCCCTGCTGCATGAACAGCGGGCGCCCATCCGTAGCAGTGGTGTTACCACGCGCTGCCACAACCCCGAATCCATGCGTGTAAACGGTGTGGTCATTCACCCAGGTGCGGGCGGCTTCTTCCAAGCCGTCCTGGTGCAACTCACGCACCGCGATTACGGTATCCCGGCTCTCCCCGTCGATGGTGTACCGGTCCACCGTCAGCTGCTGCGGGAAGTTGTAGTACTGCCGGTTTTGCTGCAGCTGCCGGAAGGTTGGGGAGACGACATTCGGATCCAGCAGGCGGATAGAGGCGGTGGATTCAGAATCCTCGCGCAGCTGGCCCGCCTCGGTTTCCGTCTTGGCCGTGTAGGTTTGGGTTTCTACATCCTCCAGCCCGTACGCCTGCAGCGTGGACTCAATATTGTATTGGATGAACCGTTCCTCGGTTTCCGCCGCGTTCGGATCCACCTTGAACTTTTGGATCAGCATCGGGTAGGCCATGCCGAGCACCAGCGCCGAGACCACCATGAGGCCCACCCCGACCGCGGGTAGCTTCCATGAGCCGCGCACCGCCGTCAAAATAAACAGCACGACGACGACGAGCGCGATGCCCGCCAAAATCGCCTTGGCGGGGAGATTAGCGTGGATGTCGGTGTAACCGGCGCCAGCGAACTTGCCCTGCTGTCCCACCAGCAGGGAGTAGCGATCCAGCCAATAGTTCACGGCAATAAACAGCACTACTAAGGCCCCGGCCAGGGAAGCGTGAATCCGGGAGGGTTTGTCGAAGTGGAGCTTCGGTGAGGTGCGCACACCTCCGTAGAGATAGGACACGGCCAGGCCGGCAATCGTCGAGCCAATCGCCACCATGAGTAGGAAGGAGACGAGGGTGCGCACAAACGGCAGGGTGAAGACGAAGAAGGAAATATCTTTGTGGAAGATCGGGTCTACCTGGCCGAAGTTCGAACCATTCCACCACAGCAGGATGGTCTGCCACTGGGAGGCCAGCGAGGTGCCGAAGAAAACCCCGGCCATGAGCGGGATAGCGATGAAGAGTACCTTGCGCATCGGGTCAATACTCTGCCGGTAGCGTTCCATCCCCGACTGCCGGTCCACGCCGGGGCGGGAGCGGTACGCCCAGGTCAGTGAGAATAAGAGGGCCGCAGCCGAGACGACGAAGCCGATCAAGAACATGACCGCGCGGGCGAACCAGCTGGTCCAAAAGACCGAGGAGAACTTGATCTGGTTGAACCAGAGCACCTCGGTGTAGAACTGGGCTGCCGCCCACAGGAACATGCCGATAAAGCCCAAAATAATGAGCGTGATCAGCAGCGGGCTGCGACGCTTCGGGGCACCGAGTGGGCGCTCACCCTTGCCACCTCCGCCAGAGCCTCCCCGGCCCCGCCCGGCCCCGCCTTGGCCCGGCCCGCCCGGTTTGCGCTGCTGGGCATTGCCCAGACCGAAAGCTCCGAACAGGGCTCCCAGGCCCATCGGGTCATTCCCGCCGGGACGCTGGCCACCGGGTTGCTGGCCACCGGGGAAACGCTGCCCACGCGGCTGACCGCCTGGGCGCTGCCCGCCCGCAGGGCGGGCGTCGTCGTCGGAATTAAGCGGAATGCCAAAGAAACTATTGAGGAAATTTGCACCCCCGTCGAAAGGGTTTCCGCTGCCAAAGGATTGCGGATTCTCGCCCGTGGGTTCCTCGGATCGAGCGTTATTGCCCGCGCGCTCGGAGTTACCGCCACGATCAGAATCGCTGCCGGCCCCACGGTCGCCGTTAAATTCAGGCTCTTCGCCGGCGCGCTCGGAATCGTCATCGGGACGCTGTGAAGAATACGAGGTCACAATCTCTCCATCGTTGATGCCTGCCTCCACCCTAGCGGGCACTGGCCGTAGAAGACATTTTACGGATAAGCCGTAGAAAATGACACAATCGGACTATGGATCAGCACACCGACGCCGCCTGCCCCACCCCGGCAGCGCGTACCCCCCGTCAATGGGCGCTCGCTCGCGCCGTCAGCGAAATCGATGACCACGTTGCCGCCGCTGGCTGGGACGGGCCCGCCTACGTCTTCGCGCTCATCCGCACCGCCGACGCACTGGCCGCCGATCCCACCTTCGCGGCCGAAGCCCCGGCGGACCTCAAAGAACAAGCCGAGGGCGATCCCGAGCATCTCACCGCCGTGGCGCAAGACGAACTGCCCGCCGCCGAGGATCTCGAAACCCTGCTGGCCCAGCTGGCGTGGCCGCCAACGGTTGCGGGGGTAGCCGTCAGTGTTGAGCGCGTGGTGCTGCCACCAGAAGCAGAGGCGGAGCTCGGTCCGCAGGCATCCGTAGAGGAATGCTTAGCCCATCCCGCCCGCGAGGACGTCCGCATGATCGTGGGGGTTCTACGTACCGAGGAGACCTGGTCGGTCATCCGGATGCGCCATCAGGACGACGTCGTAGGCGCGGAAAACCTAGTGCCTGACCTCGCGCAGGCGCTCCTAGCCACCCTGAACTAGCCGGTGCCTAACGGGGGTAGGCAGCTGCGTGGCGGCAGGGCCGAGGACCGGCGTTAGTTCGTGGCTGTAACTGCCGCTAGTTCTGGCCGGCCGCAGCTCCCGCCGGGCACTGCGGTAGATTCGCAGTGTCGCCCTGACTGATAGACTTGACCGCCGCTAGGGCGCCGTCGAGATTATCCACCTTAATTCCCTGCATTCCCGAGGGCACATGGCCGACTGCCTCGGGACAGTTAGCGGCTGGGATGAGGAAGTAACGGGCACCATCGCGTTTAGCGCCCACCATTTTCTGGCGGATACCACCGATTGGCCCCACGCGGCCGTCAACACCAATCGTCCCGGTTCCAGCGACGTCATGATTCCCCGCGAGCGGGCCGGGCGTGAGTTTGTCGATAATCCCGAGGGCGAACATGAGTCCTGCGGACGGGCCACCGATACGATCGCCTACCCCGAATTCGACGCCGAGATCCTCCGTGGGACGAGAATAGACAAAAATCCCCAATAGTGAGCCAGTGCGAGCATCCTCACCGGGCGCCGGAGCCGGAGGTTGTATGGTCGTGACGGTGACGGGTATCTCCTGGCCGGCACGTTTAACCGTTAAGGTAACGTCGGTCTTGGGCGGGACTTTCGATAGCACCCCGATCAACGCCTTATATGACTGGACGGGAACGGCTGATTCATCACCCACCTGAATGGAAGTGATGACATCATCTTCCTGGAGAACCTCAGCCGCACTGGAGCCCTCCGTCATGCCGGCGACGAGCAGATCGACCTTCACTTCCCGCCCCATCGATTCCAGCGCAGCGATCGAGGCGTTCTCCTGGGAAGAATTCATCTGAGCGGCCGAGATTTGGCGGTTCTCTTCTTCCGTCTGGTTCTCTGGAAACAGCGCCTCGCGCGGCATGATGGAGACGTCGGGGTCAAGGAGAGCCTGGGTGAGGGTGGCCGCGAGCATCCGGGTACCGGGTACGCCCGCCACAGAGACCGTCGTCATGCGCAAGGGTCCGCCGGTGTCCACGGGTTTGTCAACAGTGATGAGCTCGTGGCCGTCATACTCGCTCAGCACGTCTACCGTTGGCCCCGGATACTCCGCCACATACGGCAGCGGAACCAGAGCACAAATCAGCAGGAGAACAAATGTAGCCACTGCCGCGAAATAGCTGCGTCTGCTCAACTTCGCTATCCGGCGGTCAGGCTCATCGACAAAGTCCATGGGTTAATGCCACCACGGCAAGCGGTCTGCATGCAACAGGCGCGCTGGTAAAGCTGAGGCGGTGCAGCATTGGGCCCGGCTCTGCCGTAGCCTGGGGGTATGACGGATAACGCGAGCAACTCCTGGGAAGAATTCCTTCGCTCCCTCCTCGGCCCGCAGGGCGCAGAAGAAGCACTCCAAGCCATGCGGGAAGCCGGCCTGGACCCACAAGCGATGGGGCAGGCCGCCCAGCTTCCCAGTGACCCAGCCCAGTTGCACGGGCTCTTAGCTCAGCTTCAGTCGATGATTTTTTCCTCCGACGATTCGGCCATGCGCGAAAAACTAGCGCGTGACGTCGCTCAACAAACCGCCCAGTCGGGCGAGGCCAGCGCGGTCATGGCCAGCCAGGAAGCTCAGTACCTCCAAGCCATGACTGCCGCCGATCTATGGCTGGACGCCGTCACCGACGTCGCCCCTGCCTCCGGGCCCCGCGATATCCTCACCCCGGTGCGCTGGAGTGAGGCGGTATGGGAACGGTTCAACACCCTGGCTGAGCCGGTCGCGGAGGCGATGACCCAAGCCATGATTAACGCGATGAATGAGCAGCTCGGAAAACTGGGAGGCGGCGAGATTCCGCCCGAACTCGCCCAGTTCTTCGGGGGCAACAATCCGTTTGGTGGCGACGGCGGCCAGGACGCGGCAGCCGGGCGCCAGGGCGCGGGAGCCCCCGGCAGCCCGGATGCCGACGAGCACGATTCCGCCGGCCCCTTCGGTGGCTTCCCGGGTTCCATTTTGCGCGGCATTACCTCTACCGCATTCAGCGCCCAGCTCGGGCAGGCAGTAGGCACGTTGGCGCGGGAGGTCTTCGGGTACCTCGATATCGGCTTGCCGCTAGCCGGCAAAGGGCGAATGGCGCTCCTACCCCATTCGGTAGAAACGTTCGCCGCCGATCTGGACGTCCCCTTCCCCGATGTGCTGCACTACCTGGCCGTACGGGAGGCCGCCGCCGCGCGCCTGTACAGCTGCGTGCCGTGGCTAGAAGACCACGTCCTGATGCTGGTGCGCGCTTACGCATCCCATATACGAATTGACACCGATGCTATTAACGAGGCGGTCCACAGTATCGATCCCACCGATCCGGATGCGATTCGGGAGGCCATGGGGTCCGGGGTATTTGCGATGACGACGACGCCGGAGCAAGACGCTCTGCTCGCTCAGCTAGAAACCATCCTGGCGCTGATTGACGGCTGGGTGGATACCGTCAGCGAGCAGGCGTGCCGGGCTCATGTGCCCACGGTTTACGCCCTGCAGGAGATGTTGCGCCGTCGCCGCGTGACTGGCGGGCCAGCCGAACATGTCTTTGCCACCCTGGTGGGGATGCGGATGCGCCCGGCGCGGCTGCGTGAGGCCAGCGAACTCTTCCGCGAACTCGAGCGCGAGCACGGAGTGGAAGCACGCGACGCGTTCTTCTCCCATCCCGACCACCTCCCCCAGGCCGATGACCTGGCCGACCCGCAGGCGTGGCTACGGCAGCGCTTCGGCCCGCACCAGCCCGATGCGTTTGATGCCGGATTGGAGGAACTGCTCGCCGGGACGCTACCTTTCCATGAGGCCGCCCGCGCCCACGACGAGGAGTTGCGCGAGCGTGAGGGTGAGGCTGAACGCGGCGGCTCCGCTGAGAGTGACGACGACGGCGCACAACCCCCGGCCTGAGTTATCCACAGGCGCGTAACCCCCTCTAGCGGACAAGCGTGCTGATCGGGTTAGCTGGCGGTATGCCTTATCTACCCGATTCACTCTTAACGTGGCGTCACGGCGACCAACTCCACGTAGGGCTGCGCGATGGCGGCCCGGCTCCACTGATCTTGGACGGCGTCACCAATGAGATCGCCCGTGCCCTGGAATTAGCGGGCACTTCCCTGTCCCTCGCCCGAGCGCATCTGAGTGGTCAGCGCGCGGAAGTGCGCACCCACTTTGACCACTGCCTACAACAGCTGCGTATGGCCGGCCATCTGGTAGATGACCTACCCTGCCCAGCTACCCCACCGTGGGGAATCTGGGCGCTCGATGCCCACCCACTCACCGCCCATATCGCACGTGAACTGGCCACCACCGGGGTACACACCTATGTGGGGCCGGATGCCACGGCAGTAAGTACTACCGCGGAGGCAGCTGAGCTGCGGCATAGTCTGGCCCAGCGGGGCAGGCTCGGGAATCTGCCGACTACGACGACTGCGCTCCTCACTTGTGCCTATGTGCCTGACCCAGCCCGGATCGCACCTCTGATGCGCGAGGATATGCCTTTTATTGTGCTCACGGTGAGGCCGCGCGTGATCGAGGTTAGCCCGGTGGTGATCCCGGGGTGTACTCCCTGCCCCACCTGCGCCGCCTGCGCCCAGCAGGACGCCGATGACCGGTACTTCATTATGGCCAGCCAGTGGCGCACCCTCCCAGTGCCGTCATATACTGCCACCGCTGAACTGGTGGCGAGCGCAGCCGTGATTACCTCGCTTCACCGGTGGTATGACCAGTTGCCCACGATGGGCGCCACTATCAATCAGCAGACCGGGCATAGTAAGGAGCTGGCGTGGCAGGTACACCCCCGGTGTGCCTGTACCACGCCAGCTCCCGACGTCGTCGCCGCTGGGCGGCCGACCTCAACGCTAGGCGGGCAGCATAATGCCGTTGCCGGGGCCGAGCGGCAGGTCGAAGAAGAACCAGATCGCGAGCAGCGCCGCCCACGCGATCCAGAACGGGATCACGAAGGGGAGCATGCGCGCCATCACCGAACCGAAACCGACCTCCGGCTCGTAGCGGCGCATCATGGATAGCAGCACGATCATGTACGGGTTCAGTGGGGTGATGATCTGGGTGGCAGAGTCACCGACCCGGAAGGCCGCCTGCACAAAGGCCGGTTCGTAACCGATCAGGGCAAACATGGGCACGAAGACGGCAGCCATAAGGGTCCACATGGAGGAGCCGGAAATGATGAGCAGGTTCAAACATGATGCCAGAACAATGAAAGCCAGGATGGCCCCAAAGCCCGTCAGACCGATGTGCTCGAGGAAGGCCGCCCCGTTTACGGCGGTGAACTGGCCGATGCCGGTCCAGTTAAATAGCGCGATGAACTGCCCCAGAATGAAGGCGAGCACCAGGAAGCCGAGGACGTCTTTCAGGGCCGCCATCATGAACCCGACCAGGTCGGTCATATCCTTCATGACGCCCACGACTTTGCCGTACACCACACCCATGAGCATGAAGTAAGCAAAAACAATAAAGACGATCGACTGGAGCAGGGGTGACTTGGGGAGGAAACCGCCGGTCTCATTACGCCACGGAGAGGAGGGAATAAGAATCGACACCAGCATCACAACCGTGAGGATCCCGCCAGCAATGAGCGCGGCGCGCAGGCCCTTACGTTCGGAGGTATCCATCTCCAAGCTGGTGGCCTCGCCCTCGTAATGGGTGGACTTATCGCGGCGGACGTTATCCTTGTGCGCGGAATCCTGCGGGGCACTGGTCGGTATAGAAGCATCGGCATCGTCGTCGTCACTGGTGACGTACTCGCGGGAGATCCCCAACCGTTCGATACGCGGCTCAACCACCTTGTGGATGACCAGCCCAGCCAGTAGCGACAGGACAATAGAGGAAGCGATATTGAAGTAGTAATTCGATACCGGGGTCACCTCCGCGAACTCGAAGTTGGGGAGTGCCTCCATCACTTTTGTGGTGATACCCGCGAAAAGGGCGTCCAGCGAAGTAGGGACGATGGAGGTGGAGTAGCCCGCGCCGGCGGCAGCGAACCCCCCGATAAGCCCGGCCACTGGGTGCCGCCCCACGGCTTTGAATACCAGCGCGGCCAGCGGCGGGATGACCACGAAAGCGGAGTCCGCCATAATCGAGCCGACGACGCCGACGAAACCAACGACGTAGGGCAACATCCAGCGGGGAGCGGACCCGAAAATAGCCCGCACGCTGACGGCGAGGAAGCCGGTTTTCTCGGCTACACCGACCGCCAGCAGAATGGGTAGCACCGTAACTAGCGGCGGGAAGCCAACATAGTTACTGCCCAGCGTGGTGGTAATCCAGGCCATACCTTCGCCGGTGAACAGACCTTTAATGACGGTCGGTTTTTCCGCCCCCGGAACCTGGACGGAGATATTCATCATCGCCATGACTGTCGATATGACAGCGGTGATGAGGAAGAGAAAAAGGAAAAGAGTGAAGGGTTCGGGCAGTTTATTGCCCACCCGTTCTACGGTGGATAGAAAACGGTCGAAGACTGATTCTTTCGGTTTCGACTCGGGACTGGTGGAGGCAGTGGTCATGGTGTCTCCTGAGGGTCAAAATAGGACGGCACATCCACCGGGCCTCCGGCCTCGGTGAATTCAGCGGCGATCCCCTGCGCGAGGGCATCGTCGGAGAGGAAGTCCAACGCAGTACTGGCCAGGGCTACAGCAGCATCCGCCACGGCATTATCTGCCGCCTCCGAGGCCGCCGCCTGCGCGAACTCGACCGTGTGCAACGCGGTAGATTCCGAAGCAATTTTCACCAGCGGGTGGATGGCGGGTACCCGGTAGGAGACATTGCCGAAGTCCGTCGACGCTGCAATCGTTTCTGGCACAATACCAGCCGGCAGCATCGTTCGCCCCCGGCGTGCCATGGCGGTAGCGAAGCGAGCTTCGAGCAACCGGTTGGACAACACAGGTAGGGACGGTGGATGCTCATCCCATTCAAGGCTGACCGCGCAACCTGTCATAAGTGCGGCCCCGTGGCAAATATCTTCCACCCGGGCGGATAGATCCCTCAAAGTGTCGGGGTATTTGGAACGCACGTACATGCTCAGGCGCGCAGTTTCCGCAATCACCGACGCTCGCTGCCCACCCTCGGGCATGATCGCGTGGATCCGGTCCACCGGGAGCATCTGCTGGCGCAGTAACCCTATCGCCTGATAGGCGAGGGTAGCGGCATCCAAGGCGTTGCGCCCCATGAACGGCTGCGCGGACGCGTGGGCAGCTCGCCCAGTGAAGGTCACTGATAACACTCGCCGCCCCAACCACACCTGATTGACGACGTCGTAACCGTAGGGGTGAATCATCAGGGCCGCGTCCAAGCCATCGAAGGCACCCCCGCGCGCCATATATTCCTTACCGGAATGCCCCTCCTCCGCGGGCGTTCCCAGCCAGCGGACCACCCCCGGGACCGACCCGGAATACCGCTTATGCAGGAGCGCAAGCGCAATATAGGCGCCGACGCCGGCGGCTGCGATCACATTGTGGCCACAGGCGTGCCCGATGTCAGGCAGGGCGTCATATTCGGAGATGATCCCGACCGTGCGCCGCGCCCCGGCTTCCTCTTCCCCCTTGAATTCGGAGGACGCCGCCGTCTCTACCCCGCCGGCACCGAGAGTAACCGGCAGGTCATAGCGTTCTAGCAGTTCAGTGATGACTTGTATCGAACGATGCTCCTGGAAGGCGGTTTCTGGGTGGGCATGCAAATCTGCAGCCAGGGCGCACAGGGGCGCACGCAACTCTTCTACGATCTCGTCAATTCGCACATGTAGCGCCGGATCGGCTCCGGAGAACTCACAGGTCGGTGGTCGTGCCGCCACCCGGTCTCGCTCGATCTGAGCGGATACGTGGTTCAAATAGCCGTCATAGGGTTCGCTCACACCTGCGCTGTGAGTGGAATCACAAGTCATGTGAGCTACCGTACCCGGTTAATCCGGGTTGATCAACTGCAAGATCTCCGCCCCATAGGCGTCCAGTTTGGTCGCCCCAATGCCCCGCAGCAGTGCCAGCTGCTTCAAGGTCGTGGGCTGGGCGCGCGCAATCGACAGCAGGGTGGAGTCGTGGAAGACCGTGAACGCGGGGCGCTGCGCGGCCTCGGCCTGCTGGGCTCGCCACTGCCGTAGGCGTTCAAACAGGTCCCGCTCCGACTCGCTCAATTCTTCTTGTAATTCAGCCTGCCGCTGCCGCCTACTCTTCGGTTTGGCGGGTGCCGGTGCGTCGTCGTCGGTGGGCCAAATCCCGGTGAGGAAGCGGGATACAGAGCGATTACCACGGCCACCACCCCGGGAGGCGGCGTAGGTGAGGCGTAGATGTTCGCGCGCCCGCGTCACCCCCACGTAGAGCAGCCGGCGTTCCTCGGCAATCTCCTCGACTTCTTTCGCCATTGAAATCGGCATTAGCCCTTCGGATAGCCCCACTAGGAAGACGGCGTCCCACTCCAACCCTTTGGCGGCATGCAGCGTGGCCAAAGTGACGCCGTTTTGGGTGGGCGCATGCTGATTAGCAGCCCGATCCTCCAGTTCGGCAATAAAATCCGCCAACGACGCCCCGCGGCTGGCTTGCATATCTTCGGCCAGGAGCACGAGGGAATTCAATGCCTCCCAGCGTTCGCGGGCCGCCCCCATGTGTTCCGGTGCCTGCGGTGCCCAACCGAGCGGGGACAGCAGGGTGCGCACCTGGTCGGGTAGGGCAGCGCCATAGTCACTCTCCCCCCGCCCGCGCATGAGTACCAGCGCTTGGCGGATCTCGGGGCGGTCAAAGAACCGTTCCGCATTGCGCACCTGGTAGCCGATATTCTCCTTCGCCAAGGCCGCTTCAAAAGCCTGGGACTGCGTGTTGGTGCGGAAAAGAATAGCGATTTCGCTTAGGGGTACGCCTTCATCTACCAGGGTGCGGATCTGCCGAGCCACGGCAGTGGCCTCGGCAGCGTCGTCGTCGTACTGATGGAACTGGACCGGCGCGGAGGAGGGCCGCTGGGCTTGCAGACGCACCGCCCCCGCCGGCATGCGCCCCTTAACGGTGAGCAACCGGTTGGCAATATCGACCACCTGCGGGGTGGAACGGTAGTCACGCACCAATTCCACCTTGGTAGCGGTGGGGTAACGGTCCGTGAAATTCGCTAAATACCCGGCATTGGCTCCGGCAAAAGAGTAGATCGTTTGGGATACATCCCCGACGACGCACAGATCGTCCCGGTCCCCCAACCACAGTTCCAGGAGCCGCTGTTGCAGCGGGGAGACGTCCTGATACTCATCGACGACGAAATACCGGTACTGGCTGCGGACCGTATTGGCCACCCGAGAGTGTTCGGTTAGCAGACCCACCATCGAGAGCAGCACATCCTCAAAATCCATGACGCCGTTCTCGTGTAGTAAGCCGTCATAGACCTGCAGGAGGGAGGCGATAGTCTCTGGATCGGTATCGCCGATACTAGCTCGGCCAGCGCGGGCCGCCGCCCGCGGATAGTCCGCCGGGCCGACCATCTGTACCTTGGCCCATTCCACCTCTGCGGCTAAATCCCGTATCAGGGCTCGGTCCGTGGTGATCCCGAGGTTGCTAGCGGCCTGCCCCACCAGACTGTACTTGGAGGAAATGATCTGCGGGAGGGTGCCGTAATCCAGCTGGCCCCAAAAGTAGCGCAGCTGGCGCAGCGCGGCGGAGTGGAAGGTGGCGGCACTAACCTGCCGCACCCCTAGGTCCCGCAGCCGGGCGCGCATTTCGCCTGCCGCCCGGGCAGTAAAAGTTACTGCCAGTACGCTGTTGGGCTGGTAGGTGCCGGTGCGCATTCCGTGTGCGATTCGGTAGGTGATCGCGCGGGTTTTACCGGTTCCAGCTCCGGCTAACACACACACCGGGCCGCGCAGTTGTTCCGCTACCTGCCGCTGATTGGCATCCAGGGCCGCGAGGAGCGTCACAGGATCGCCTCCTCATCCTCGTTCAGCCACCGGCTAATGAGTAGCCGCGCCACGGATAGCCGCGTGGGCAGGGTGAGGGTGCCGTCCTCTATCCGTGCGCGCACCTGGGCGCGGGTGAAGAACCCGGCTTCCACAATCTCCTCCCCGTCCACCTGCACGCGCGGGTCCGGGCAGTGCGCGGTAAAAGCGCACATGAGGGAGCGTGGGAAAGGCCACGGGTGGGAGGTGACGTATCGGGGTGATTCGACGGGCACACCGGCCTCCTCTGCCACTTCCCGCACGAGGGCGGCTTCCAATGTTTCTGCGGGTTCCACATAACCAGCAATCACTGACATTCTCCCCGCCGGGAAGTGCGCGGCCCGGGCCAGGAGCAGACGCTGCTCGGCATCGGTGACGGCCACAATAATGCACGGGTCGGTGCGCGGGTAGCGTTCGGCACCACACTGCGGGCAGCGAGCCACCCATCCAGCCGCGATCAGTTCACAGCGCGCCCCGCAACGGACACAAAACCGCTCCTCCTGCCATTGCCTCACGCTGACGGCGGTGGCCGCGAGCGCCCGTTCAGTGCGAGTGAGGTCTGGCATATCACGCAAATCCACAGCCTGCGGGTCTACTTCCGGGTGGGCCACCATGACGACGGCGCTACCGTCTAGCCCCCGCCCCATATAGGCGGCGGCGCCCCGACCAGCTAACTCTTGGAACAGGCCGTGCGGGCCGGGCAGGATCCGGCCGCGCGGGTCGATGACGAGGGCGCGCGTATCCGCGCGGCCTTCAACCTCGGCGAGCAATCCCGGCCGCAGGCGGGCCGCGGTATCGAAGTCGATCACGGCAAGCCGCCGGAGATGGTGGCTTGGCCGAGCACCCGGCTGCCCCGGTAGACCACCAGTGACTGTCCGGCTGCTAGCCCCCGCAGCGGCTCCACCATATGTGCCTGCAAAAAGTTATCTTCCCTGGTGATCTCGGCCGGGATGGCGCGCCCGTGGGCGCGCACCTGGATGGTGACGCCCGAGCCTGTGGCGGCATCGTCGTCGGCTAACCACACCACCTGATCGGCGGTAATGGTAGTAACCTGCAGGTCTTCTTTACTGCCCACGGTAACGGTGTTGCTGGCGGTATCGACGGCCACCACATAGCGAGGTTTGCCGTCGGCGGCGGGGACTCCTAAACCAAGGCCGCGCCGCTGCCCGACCGTATAAGCGTAGGCACCGCGGTGCTCACCCACCTGCTGCCCGCTCGTATCCACAATCGGGCCGGGCCGCTCCCCCAGCCGGCTGCGCAGGAAGCCCGCGGTATCACCGTCGGCTACAAAACAGATATCGAAAGAGTCAGGTTTGGCGCTCACCCGCAGGCCCCGAGCGGCCGCCTCAGCGCGCACCTCATCTTTGGAGGCCACCGTTCCGAGGGGGAAGAGGCATTCGGCCAGGGTGGGAGCCCCCATCACTGCCAGCACATAGGACTGGTCCTTGGCGGCGTCGGCAGCACGATGCAGTTCCAGCCCGGCTGGGCCGTCTTCGATGCGGGCGTAGTGGCCGGTGCACACCGCATCGAAACCGAGGCTGCGGGCGCGGTTGAGTAGCTCTGCGAATTTAATGTGCTCATTGCAACGCACACACGGATTCGGAGTTCGCCCGGCCTGATATTCGGCTAAGAAATCACTGACGACGGTCTGTTCGAAGGCGTCGGACAGGTCCCACACATAGTAGGGGATCCCGAGCGTGGCGGCAGCGCGTTGCGCGTCGGAAGCGTCCTCAATCGAGCAGCAGCCGCGTGAGCCGGTGCGGTGCTGGGCCCGGGAGCGGGACAGCGCCATGTGGACGGCGGTCACCTCGTGGCCGGCGTCGACGGCGCGGGCAGCCGCCACCGCGGAATCGACGCCCCCTGACAATGCTGCTAAAACCTTCATAACTCCCTCACCGTCGGCTGGCCTGCCGGGCGGCCTGGATGATCCCGGGCAGGACGCGGGCGGCGTACTCGACCTCCGCTCGGGTGGTGCTCCACCCTAGCGATAAGCGTAGCGGGGCGACCGGGTCGGGGGTATCGGTTATCCCCATAGCTCGCATAACGTGGGACAGCTCCTGCACCCCGGCCCGGCACGCCGAGGATGACGCCGCCGCCACCTGCTGCATATCTGCCAGCAGCAGTAAGGACTCTGCATTCGCGCCGTCGATAATGGCGTGGACGAAACCGGGCAGCTGCTCCCCCTCGGTCAGATGCACCCCGGGCAGATCCGCGATTGCCGCACGCAGGAGAGCGGTGTAATTATCGAGCCGCGCGGTGGTTTCTTCCATCTGGGTGATGGCTTCGGTTAATGCCGCCGCCAGAGCGAGCGCGCCGGGCACATTGAGGGTACCCGAGCGGATACCGCGTTCTTGCCCACCCCCGGGTCGCAGATCCCGCAGGGGTACGTCGGTACGCACCACTAGCGCCCCGACGCCCACGGGGGCACCGAATTTATGGCCGGAAATACTCAGCGCATCCAGGCCACTGGCCGCAAAATCGATCGGCACTCGCCCGGCTGCTTGAACGGCGTCACTGTGGACCACCGCCCCGGTGGCGGACTGCGGCAGCGTGGCAGCGGCCTGGGCTAGGGCAGCTGCCGGTTGTAGCAGGCCGGTCTCATTATTGGCCCACATACAGCTGACCAGCCCCACCGGCTCGGTCATCTCCTGCAGCGCCTCGGCCTGTACTACGCCGTCAGTGCCCACGGGAAGCAAACGCAGGCGTTCCCCCCAGTGGCGGCGCGCCAGTGCGAGGACGGCGTCATGTTCGATGGGGGTGGTGACGGTCAGGCCGCTATGATCGAGCCCCGCCAACACCATCGCGTCGGCTTCAGACCCGCCGCTGGTGAAAATCACCTCGACGCTGCGCGCACCCAGGGCTGCGGCCACATCATCGCGAGCCTGTTCGAGCCTCTCGCGGGCCTGGCGACCAGCCGTGTGCAGGGAGGAAGGATTACCGAGATCCTGCAAAGCCCGGCAGTACACGTCCGCCGCCACCGGGCGGATACGCGAGGTGGCGGCGTGATCGAGATATGCGGACACGTTAGCTGCGCAGCGCCTGAAGTAGCTGCGGCACCACCTCGTTGAGGTCACCGACGACGCCGTAATCGGCAATCTCAAAAATCGGCGCTTCGGAGTCATCGTTAATAGCCACGATGATCTCCGAGTTCTGCATACCCACGGTGTGATGGACAGCCCCCGACACCCCCACACCGATATAGATGCGCGGGCGAACGGTCACGCCGGTCTGCCCGATCTGGGCATGATGGTCGATCCAGCCTTCATCGGTGCACACACGGGTGGCCCCCACGGCCGCCCCGAGCTGTTCTGCTAGTTCGCGCACCAGAGTGAAGTCACCTTCCACGCCACGCCCACCGCAGACGACGATCTCCGCGCCTTCTAACGGGATCTCATCGCCGAGTTCTTGGGCTTGGCGCGATAGCACCGTAACGGCCTGGCCTGCCGGCACCGCGGCCACAGCGAGTTCTTCCACCTGCCCCGCTTCTCCGGCATCCGGGTTGCCCTGCCCGCCGGGGATTACGGTGATCATCACGCGCCCGTCACTGGCACATTCGGTGGTCCAGGAGCCTGCTAGGACGGTGCGGCGGGCATGGACTGCCCCATCGGCAGACCAGACGGCTTCGGCGTCGGCGATCATGGCGCATCCCAGGAGGCCGGCAGCGTATCCGGCGATCTCCCGCCCGCTCAAACTAGCATCCACGAGAATAACCTCAGCCTGGCACGCCGCGACGGCAGCCTCAATGGCGGCGGCAGCATTGGCGGCAATGGTGAGGTCCGCCTCTCCCGTAACCCGGTACAGCGGCGCAGCCGCCACGTTGGCGGTGCCAGTTAAGTCCAGGGCGGCCACCTCACCCAGCGGCGCGGCGGCGGCCATCAGATCAGCCTGTACCTGCGGCTCCGAAGAGCGAAGAACTACGAGGATACGCATTACATCACCTGCTTAAGGTAGGCGGCGAGGTCCTGCCCTGCCTGGCCGGTGTCGGTCACGATCGTGCCCTGTTCGCGGGCGGGCACGGGCTCGGCCGCACATACGTGCGTGGTGCAGGTAAAGTCCGCGAGGCCCAGATCGTCAAAGTCCCACTCCTCCACCGGCTTCTTCCGGGCCGTCATCATGGCCTTAAACGCCGGGATACGGGGCTCATTGGCCTGGTCGGTGACGGAGATAACGGCGGGCAGGGCGGCACTGAGCTGTTCGTCCACATGCTCACTGATCCGCTGGATTGTCACCTGCTGCCCGTCTGATTCGACGGCTGCAGCAACGGTTAAGACCGGCCAGCCGAGCCGCGCTGCCAGGGCGGGCGGTACCAGGGAGGTTTCGCCGTCGGACGCCGTCATACCTGCGATCACGAGATCGACGCCGCCCTCACTGCCGAGGCGCTGGATGGCTGCGGCCAACACCTGCGCGGTGCCGGCCGCATCTAGCCCGGCGGCCCGCTCGTCACAGATATGCACGCCCCGGTCGGCCCCCATTTGCAGAGCCCGCCGAACCGCGTCGACGGCGTCCTCCGGGCCCATCGTGACCGCGATTGCCTCGCCGCCCAGGTTTTCTACCAGGGCGACGGCGGCCTCCACCGCATTTTCATCAAGTTCGTTAATAACGTCATCTTCCCCGCGCACCAGCCGGTTATCTTCGATACGCCGGTCAGATTGCACGTCGGGTACATGTTTGACCAGTACTGCGACCTTCATGGCCTCTACTGTGCCACCGAAGGCGCACCTAAGCCACTGTGCTACCACCGATATAGGCAAAGTTCACAGCCGCCACGTTTAACCTCACAAGCCAAACAGCCCACGATATTCGGGTTTATCGCCTGAGGCACGCCATAATAGCCAGGTGAACCAAGCCCCCGTTCGACACCAACCCCAACGTGCCCAACTCCCGGCTGCTGATCGCGGACGGCTCGGCGTCCACCCGGTACCAGGTGGGGTCGATGTGGCCGTCTACGCACCCCGCGCTACCGCCGTGGAAGTATGCTTCTTCCGCCCCACCAGCACTGGCGAGATCGAGGAACCATACCTGCTGCGCGGGCCCGTCCACGGGGTGTGGCATGCCCATATTCCCGGCATCACAGTTGGAACGGTCTATGGTTTTCGAGCCCACGGACGTTGGGACGTGGCCAGCGCGCAACGTTTTAACCCGCACCGTCTGTTACTAGACCCCTACGCGCGCGCCGTTACCGGCAGCTTCGAACTGCATGACAGCCTCTACGACCATCAGCGCACTGCGGACGGTAAACCACTGCGCCCCCTCACCCCCGCCTACGCCGATCCCATGGACCACAGCGTGCGCGGCGTCGTCGTTGATCCTCCCTTCTCGGCCTACGATTCCCGGCCCCGCCACCGGTGGCGGGATACCGTCATCTATGAGGGGCATATCCGGGGCCTGACAATGCGCCACCCCGGAGTACCCGAACACCTGCGCGGCACCTATGCGGGGGCCGCCCACCCGGCTTTTATTGCGCACCTGCAGAAACTCGGGGTGACGGCGCTGGAGCTGCTCCCCATCCACTTGTCTGCCCCTGAACCCTTCGTGGCGGCTAAAGGATTAACGAACTATTGGGGTTATAACACCCTCGGCTTCTTTGCACCGGAGCCACGCTATGCCACCGAAGAATCACGCCGCCGGGGGCCACAGGCAGTGGTAGAGGAAGTCACCGGGATGGTGGAGCTGCTGCACCAGGCCGGTATTGAAGTGATTCTTGACGTCGTCTACAACCACACCTGCGAGGCCGGGCACGAGGGTATGAGCCTATCCCTGCGCGGGCTCGACGAGGCCGGTTACTACCTGCACCGGGATGACGGGACCTGCGTGGATTACACCGGCTGCGGCAACACCCTCGATTTCCGGCGTACTCGGGTGGTGCAGCTCGCCTTGGATTCTTTGCGTTACTGGACGCGGGAGGTGGGCGTGGACGGGTTCCGTTTTGACCTCGCCGTCACGCTCGGTCGGCACGGCGAACACTACACCGACCACCACCCGTTCCTCACTGCCCTGGCCACCGACCCGATCCTGCGCGATGTGAAACTCATTAGTGAGCCGTGGGATTTGGGGCCGAATGGGTGGCGCACCGGGCAATTCCCCTCCCCCATGGCCGATTGGAACGATCGGTTCCGCGACGCCGTGCGCACTTTCTGGCTGGCTGACGCAGGGCGTCTAGCGCGTAATCAAACCCCCACATCCCTGGCAGATCTGGGTAACCGCATCTCAGGATCGGCAGATATTTTCTCCCACGGGGAGGTGCCGGGCGGGCGGGGGCCCCTCGGCTCGATCAACTTTGTAACCGCCCATGATGGTTTCACCCTGGCGGACCTCGTCTCCTATGACCACAAACATAATGAGGCGAACCGGGAGGGCAACCGGGACGGTACGGATCGTAACCTGTCCTGGAATCACGGGGCGGAAGGGTTCGTGAGTGAAGCCGGGGTGGCGGAAGCTGTGATTCCAGCCCGGCGCCGCTCCATGCGTAATCTGCTGGGAACCTTGTTGATCTCCGCGGGCGTTCCAATGCTCACCGCCGGGGATGAATCGGGCCGCACCCAAAAGGGTAATAACAATGCCTACTGCCAAGATAATGAACTGTCGTGGCTGCACTGGGATTGGGCTGACTGGCAGGATGACCTAGCCGAGACGGTTGCCTATCTGCTGAAACTGCGCCGCTCCTACCGGGCGCTGCGCCCGAATCGATTCGCCTCCGGGCGGCCCGCACCCGGCGATATTTTGCCGGATCTCGCCTGGTTCGGCACCGATGCACTCCCCCGCGCGTCCGCCCACTGGCACGATCCGCATAACCGCGCCTTGCAGATGCTGCGTTCGGGGTTCGGGCGGGAAGCTGACGCGCTCGTGGTCTTCAATGGCTGCCTCGAGCCAGTTTCGGTAACCCTGGCGGCGGGCCGTACACTGGACGATGACGACGGCGCTACCCGCGCCGCCGCGTGGCGGCGCGTGTGGGATTCGGTCTGGGAACGCCCCCGGGATAGTCATAAAACGATCCCAGCAGCAGCCACGGTCAGTGTGGAGCCGTTGTCAATGCAGATATACGTCTCTGATGTTACGGAAGGACCCCATGAGCACCACCGACGCTGATCTGGCTGCCACCACCTCCGAGGCGAGTCTGGCTCGCACCCGGGCACGCTCGGTGGAACTAGACGGGTTGATTGATGAGGATCCGAGCCGCTTCCGCGTGCTTACGGGCGATCGTCCCACCGGGTCCCTCCATCTGGGTCACTACTTTGGCACGCTGCGCAACCGCGTCCTGCTGCAAAACCGCGGCGTGGATACCTGGGTGCTGGTGGCGGACTACCAGGTCATTACTGACCGCGACGGCGTCGGTCCTATCCGCGAGCGCGTTTTGGGCCTGATTGCTGACTATATTGCGTGCGGTATCGACCCCGAAAAGTCCACGATTTTCTGCCATTCGGCGGTTCCAGAACTCAACCAGCTCATGCTGCCTTTCTTGTCTTTGGTGACGGAATCCGAGCTGCATCGCAATCCCACGGTGAAAGCGGAATTGGAAGCCTCCAGCGGGCGGGCTATGTCTGGGCTGCTACTGACCTACCCGGTACATCAGGCCGCTGATATTCTCTTCTGTCGCGCCAATCTGGTGCCGGTCGGTAAGGATCAGCTTCCGCACCTGGAGCAGGCGCGGGTGATCGCGCAGCGTTTTGATAAGCGCTATGGCCGCGCCGATAAGTCCCGCCCGGTATTCCGCCGCCCTGAGGCGCTGCTGTCTGAAGCAGCGTCGGTCTTGGGTACGGATGGTCAAAAGATGAGCAAGTCCCGCCGCAATACGATCGAGTTAGGGATGCCGGCCGATGCGGTAACCCGGGCACTCAAACGCGCCGTCACCGACTCCAACCGCCAGATCACCTACGACCCCGACAACCGCCCTGAAGTGTCCAATCTGGTACTCCTGGTTTCCCTGTGCACCGGTGAAGATCCGCATGCAGTGGCAGAGCGGATTGGCGACGGCGGTGCCGGCAAACTCAAGGCCGAGGTGATCGACGCCGTTAACGACCTCCTCGCTCCTATCCGCGCCCGGCGGACGGAACTGCTGGAGAATCCCGACTACCTGCTGCAGGTGTTGGAGCGGGGTAATGAGAAGGCGCGCGAGGTTGCTATTGACACGCTCGCTGATGTGCGCACCGCAATGCAGATGAACTACTGAGGCATATGGCTGGCTCGCTGAGAGCCAGCCATTGTTTTGTTACCGAGGCCCTGGTTATTGGCTGCGTGCGGATCAGGATCGCAGCCGGGAAATAATCTCCGTGGGGCCGATAATTAACACGGTATCGCCGTCGTGAATGAAGGTTTCCGCATGGGCGGGGTCCCACTCGTCGTCACCGGAACGGACCGCCACGATGGTGATACCTTCCTTGCGGCGCAGATTTGTTTCTCCCAGGGTTCGGCCGACTGCTCGTTGTGGCGCGGGGGCTGCAATGAGCGCGAATCCGTAACCAAGTTCGAGATAGTCGTGCACGGATTGGAGCACCACGTGGGCAGCACGCCGCCCCATATCTGCCGATGGGTAGAAGACGTGCTCGATGCCCATCTGTTCGAGAATGCGCCCCTGTTCCGGGCTGGTGGCTTGCGCCCAAATATCGATGCCACCGATTTTCTTCAGGACCGACGCGGTAAGGATCGACTGGGCCAGATCTTCCCCAATCGCCACCACGGCCCGCCCGAAATCGGGTACGCCGAGTTGCCGGAGGGTTTCTTCGTTGGTGCTGTCGGCGCGCACCACGTGGGTGAGCTGGCTGGAGGCCCGGTCCACCACCTCTTGGCTGCGGTCCACGCCGAGCACCTCGGCCCCGCACGCCTCTAATTCGCGCGCCAACGACATGCCGAAGCGACCCAAACCAAACACCACAACAGCGGAATCACGGGCTTCCTCCCGCGATGTTCGACCAAACATTATTACCTCTTAACCAATCAGCGGACGCTCAGTAGGTAGATCATAAAGTTTACGGTGGCTGCGCAGGGCCAGCGCGGTAGCGACGGTGAGCGGACCAAGACGGCCTATCAGCATGAGGATGCCGATACAGGCTTGGGATGCCACCGAGAGTTTAGGGGTGATCCCGGTGGAAAGCCCGACAGTAGCGAAAGCGGAAATTGCTTCATAGCCGGCCTGGTCCAACCCCCATGGTTCGAAAGCCATAATCACCGTTGCCACCAGGACGACGGCAAACCCGGAGAGTACAACAATGGTCAGAGCCTGACGGGGCACATCCGCTTCGATTCGCCGGCCAAACGCGCTAGCACTACGTTCTGCCCGCACTTCTGCGCGTACCAGCGCGAGGATCACAAGCAGGGTTGTCACTTTGATTCCGCCCGCAGTTCCCGCCGGGCCTCCACCGATAAACATGAGCATATCGGTGATCATCCAGGTGATGTCATGCTGGGCCGCGATATCCATGGAATTGAAGCCGGCTGTTCGCGGCGAGACTGCGGCAAAAAAGGAGGCCAGCAGTTTATGGACGGTATCGACTTGCCCAATCGTGTGGACGTTACCCCATTCAGCTAGTGCAATCGCCAACCAACCGCCCAAGATGAGGGTTAACGTGCCCGCGATGGTTAGACGGGTGGTGAGCGTCCAGCGCCGGGGCAGCAGGAGGCGGCGTCGTAATTCAATCAAAATCGGAAAGCCGAGGCCGCCAATAATGATGAGTGCACTCACGGGCAGAATGATGAATGGGTCTCCGGCATGGGAGATGAGCGAGTCCGTGTAAGGGGCAAAACCAGCGTTATCGAAGGCGGAGATCGCGAGAAAGATCCCGTGCCCCACCGCCCGTTTCATCGGCTCACCTAGGCTATACAGGTGCAGTGCCATGACGACGGCGCCTACCGCTTGGAAGGATAACGCCCACAATACAATCCGCTGGATGGTCTCTTTAACCTGACCGGGATGCATCTCCCCGGTGGAGGCCAACAAGATGTTTTTTTGGCGCATCCCTAGCCGACGAGCCATCGCCAGCGCAATAAGGGAGGCCAGGGTCATGGTTCCCAACCCGCCTAATTGCATAAGACACAGGAGTACGACCTGCCCGAAGGTGGACCAATACGTGGCGGTATCAACCACGATCAACCCGGTCACACTGCCGGCTGAGGAGGCCGTGAACAGCGCCACCGATAGGGGTGCTCCTCCCGGAAGGGCAGGGCCGAAGGAGTCAGGATTGAATTCGGGCACCCCAGGAGCCGAGGGCCACCCAGGCGCGCCGGTACGCGCGATGGGGAGCATGAGCAGCAACGTGCCGATCAACACACTGGCGAGGAAAGCGGCCACAATGAGTTGGACGGGACGTGCGCTTCGCACGATTACCACGCCGTTTACTGTAGTACGCTCCTGACGTTTTCTTTATACCGAATGGATTCTCTCTGCACACTCGGGCATTGGTCGCTACGGTTGATATGTGAGCTCAAAGAACGCAAATCTCAGTGCCCAGCCCACCCCGGCCAGCTTTATTGGCCGGATTCCCGTGACGGAAGTATCCCCGGTGGTGGAGGGAGGTCTATGGCCCGCGAAGGCCACCGTCGGTGAGCCCTTCCCGATCCAGGCCACGGTGTTCCGTGAGGGTCACGATGCCTACGCGGCCGAGGCAGTGCTGTTACGTCCAGATGGCTCGGAGCACTGCCGCACCCGCATGGTCGAGATACTCCCCGGCCTTGACCGCTATGAGGCGTGGGTGTGCCCGGATGAGCCGGGCGATTGGTCTTTTCGCGTAGAAGGGTGGTCCGATCCGTACGCCACTTGGGCTCATGACGCGGGCATTAAAATCCCGGCCGATATTGACGCTGCCCTGATGGTGACTGAAGGGGCGCTGCTATTTGAGCGCTGCGCTGAGGCCGCCCTGCCCGCGGATCGTGCCGCTGCCCAAGTGTTATCTGATATTGCCTCCCAGTTGGCGGCCGGTATGGAGCCGCATGCCGCCCTGGAGTTAGCAACTAGCGACCACGTGCGCGAGATCCTGGCCGCCTATCCGCTGCGTGAGTTCGCGTCCCCCTCCCCCGCCTATCCGCTGGTAGTCCACCGCGAGCGCGCCCTCGTCGGTTCCTGGTACGAGATCTTCCCGCGTTCTGAGGGCGCCTATTTTGATGAGAAACTCGGCCGTTGGGTTTCCGGAACGTTTGCGACCGCCAGCGAACGGCTGCCAGGCATTGCTCAGATGGGGTTCGACGTCGTCTACCTCACACCCATCCACCCGATTGGCACTACCAACCGTAAGGGCCGCAATAACACCCTGACCGCTCTAGAAGGTGACCCGGGCTCGCCCTACGGGATTGGGGACTCCACCGGCGGCCACGATGCGATCCACCCCGACCTCGGCGATTTCGATGAGTTCGATACCTTCGTGGCGCGGGCCCGTGAGCTGGGGATGGAAGTGGCCCTGGATTTGGCGCTGCAGTGCTCCCCCGATCATCCCTGGGTGCAGGATCATCCTGAATGGTTCACCGTACGCGCGGACGGGTCGATTGCCTACGCCGAGAATCCCCCCAAGAAGTATCAGGACATTTACCCACTGAACTTTGACCGAGACCCGGAGGGTATCTACCAGGCGATTCACGCCGTCGTCGAACGGTGGATCGCTCACGGGGTGACGATCTTCCGGGTGGATAACCCGCACACGAAGCCGCTGAACTTCTGGCAGCGGCTGCTCGCCGAGGTGCACCGTGATCACCCGGAGGTGATCTTCCTAGCGGAGGCATTCACGCGGCCGGCCATGATGCGCACGCTGGGTGCGATCGGCTTCCACCAGTCCTACACGTATTTCACCTGGCGCCACACCGCCAAGGAGTTGGGTGAGTATTTCACTGAGGTAGCTAAGGAAACTCCCCACCTTATGCGCCCGGCTTTCTGGCCGACGACGCACGATATTCTCACCCCCTATATGACGCACGGCGGGGCTCCGGCTTTCGCAATCCGCGCGGTTCTGGCGGCGATGGGCGCTCCCACCTGGGGGATTTATAGCGGCTACGAGTTCATTGAATCGACGCCGCGGCCCGGGTTTGAGGAGCATATCGACAACGAGAAATACGAGTTCAAACCGCGCCCGTGGGGATCCCCAGAGGCGAGCGGTATGCAGACCCTGCTGACGATGCTCAACCGGATTCGCCGGGATCATCCGGCTCTACAGCAGCTCCACGATATTACCGTCCACCCGACCACCAACGATAACCTGCTGTGTTTCTCCAAGCGGATCCGCGGGGAGTTCACGACCTCCGGGCAGGACGATACCGTGATTGTGGTGGTGAACGTAGATCCGCACCATGTTCATGAGGGGCTTATTCACCTGGATATGGCGGCGCTCGGCTGTGACCCGGAGACGTCGCCGCTTTTGGCGGCCTATGACGAGATGTCCGGGCAGGAATTCGTGTGGGGGCCGGTGCCGTATGTACGGCTCGACCCGAATACCCAGTGCGCCCATATCCTGGCCGTCACCCCCAAGGAGACGCAATGAATTCGCTCTTCGCCGACGCCCCCCGCCCCGGCCTAAGTTCCGATCCGGAGTGGTTCCGCACCGCCGTCTTTTACGAGGTTTTACTGCGCGGCTTCACCGATACTGACGCCGACGGCGTAGGCGATCTACGTGGTCTGATATCGCGGCTGGACTACCTGCAATGGCTGGGCGTTGACTGCCTATGGATCCCACCGTTCTATCCCTCCCCGCTGGCGGACGGCGGCTACGACATTTCCGACTACACCAATATCGACCCGATGTACGGGACGATGGAGGATTTCCAGGAGCTGATGGAGCAGGCGCATGCGCGCGGCCTGCGAGTGATTATTGACCTGGTAATGAACCACACCTCGGACCAGCATCCGTGGTTCCAGGCTTCCCGTTCCAACCCTGACGGCCCCTACGGGGATTTCTATGTGTGGCGTGATGATGACCGTGACTATCAGGACGCGCGGATCATCTTTGTTGATACGGAAACGTCGAACTGGACGTTCGATCCGGTGCGCAAACAGTATTTCTGGCACCGGTTCTTCTCCCACCAACCGGATCTCAACTATGACAATCCCCAGGTGCATGAGGCGATAAAAGATGTGGTCCGTTTCTGGGCGCGAACCGGGGTAGACGGTTTCCGCCTCGACGCCGTCCCCTACCTGTACGAACGCGAAGGGACTAACTGCGAGAATCTGAGGGAAACCCACGAATTTTTGGCCGATGTGCGAGCCATGCTCGATGAGGAGTTCCCCGGGCGGATCCTGTTAGCTGAGGCGAACCAGTGGCCTGAGGACGTTATCGAATACTACGGCAGCGAGGATCGCCCCGAATGCCACATGTGCTTCCACTTCCCGGTGATGCCGCGTATCTTCTATGCCTTGCGTGAGCAGCGTTCCACTGCGATCCGGCAGATCCTGGCCGATACCCCCCAGGTACCGGCGGGCGGGCAATGGGGGACGTTCCTGCGCAACCATGACGAACTCACCTTGGAGATGGTCACCACCGAGGAACGCGCCGCCATGTACGGCTGGTATGCCGAGGACCCGCGCATGCGCGCCAATGTGGGCATCCGCCGCCGCTTGGCACCGCTACTGCGTAACTCACGGGCGGAGATTGAACTGGCCCATGCCCTGCTGCTATCCCTACCGGGTTCCCCCTGCCTGTATTACGGCGATGAGATCGGGATGGGTGACAATATTTGGCTGCCGGACCGCGACTCCGTCCGCACGCCGATGCAGTGGACACCGGACCGTAACGCCGGGTTTTCCACCGCCGATCCAGGCAAACTCTATCTGCCGGTGATCCAGTCCCTGGTCCACCACTACGCCGGGGTTAATGTGGAGGCGCAACTGGCCACCCCCACCTCCCTGCTGCACTGGGTGCGCGGTATGCTCGATATCCGCCGTGCCCACCCGGTGTTCGGCCGCGGTGATTTTGAACTGCTGGAATGCAACCACCGCAGTGTGCTGACCTTCCTGCGCCGCGACGAATCCGAGACGATCCTGTGTATCGCCAACCTGGCCAGCACCTCCCGGGCGGCGCGTGTACAGATGCCCGGTTACGCCGGCGCGAGCGTCACGGACGTTTTCGGTGGGGCCACCTTCCCCACGGTCGACGACGACGCCTGCCTGACGGTCACTTTGGCGGCGCGTGACTTCTTCTGGCTGATTGTCAAGGAGCCCACTGAATGACGTCCCCCGATGTATATTCCGCCTCTGCCCTACCGCCGCAGTTCATGCCGGCGCTGGAAGACTACCTAGCTCAGCGGCGCTGGTACACCGGCAAGGGGCATCACCCTCGCCTAGCCGATACTCACTCCACTACGGCCCTGCCGTTAGCCGCTACCCCGCCGGGTAGCGACACCGTGGCTATCCGGCATCTCGTCGTCGTCGATACGGCGGCCGCGCCGCCGGTAACCTACCAGATTCCGGTAACAATCCGCGCTGAGGAGGCCCCGGAACTGGCGGGAGCGCTGATTGCGCGTACCGATACCGGAATCTACTACGACGCCGTCTACGATCCGGTCTTTGCCCCGGCTGTGCTGGCCGCCATGGGCAGTGGTGAGCAGGTCGTGAGCAGTACCGTCTTGACTGCAGAACAATCCAATACCTCCCTGCGGGTGCGCTGCGAATCCGGCCGCGAGGTGATGATAAAACTCTTCCGAGTGCTGAACGTGGGAGAGAATCCCGACGTCGTCATCCAGGCTGCGCTGCACCAGGCTGGGCCTGAGGCGTGCGCTAGTATCCCCCAGCCGGAGGGCTTCCTGGCGGGCCGATGGTCGACCGGGCAGGGGCATCTGGCGGTCGCCCAACAGTTCCTGGCCGATGCCAGCGAAGGTTGGGAACTGGCCTTAGCCGCCGGGCAGGCGGGCGAGGATTTCTCGGCGTCTGCCTACGCTCTGGGGGAGGCGACGGCCCGCGTGCACCTGGCCCTCGCACAGGCTTTGCCCACCGCTGACCCGACGCCGGAGCAGCGCCACCAGCTATTGGAGGTGTGGCAGCGGCGGCTGGATGAAGCTGTGGCGGCGGTACCCGAACTTTGCGATATTGCGCCGCGCGTCCATGCACTTTTTGACCGCGCCATGCACGCTTCCTGGCCACAGCTACAACGGATCCACGGGGACTACCACCTGGGCCAGGTGATGTACGCACCAGAACGCGGCTGGGTGCTTCTCGACTTTGAGGGGGAACCGCTGCGCCCGTTAGCTGAACGCCACCAGCCGGACCTGGCCGAGCGGGATATCGCCGGCATGGTGCGTTCCTTCGATTACGCCGCCCATACGGCAGGGGCCAGCCCGCAGTGGCGGCAGGCGTGTGAAGAGCAGTTCTTGGCCGGTTATACGGCGGCTGGGGGGCAACTCCCCGATCCCGATCTCCTGGCCGCTCTGATCGCTGATAAGGCGCTGTACGAAGTGGTGTATGAAGCCCACAACCGCCCTGATTGGGTGTCTATCCCGCTGACGGGTATTGCCCGCTTATGGGAAGCTGAGACTATGGAACCCTGCCACGTCGATCACGATATTTTGGCCGCCATTGCGCGCGGTTTACACCATAACCCCCATTCGGTTCTCGGAGCACACGAATCGGAAGGCGCCATCACAATCCGCACGCTGCGGCATCTTGCTGACGCCGTCGCCATCGTTACCACCGAGGGCACCTACCCGGCCCACCACGAATGTGACGGGATTTGGGTGGCGGGGCTGCCCGGTGAGAAGGTGCCCGATTACCGCGTCCGCGTCACCTATGGCGAGGAAACCTCTACGGTCGATGATCCCTACCGATTCTGGCCCACCTTTGGTGATCTAGACGGGCACCTGCTGGCCGCCGGTCGGCATGAGGACCTGTGGCGGGTGTTGGGCGCGCATGTACGCACTTTCCCCTCGGAGTTGGGGGACGTCACTGGCGTCAGCTTCTCCGTGTGGGCTCCAAATGCGCGCGCGGTGCGGATTAAGGGCGACTTCAACAACTGGGACAGCACCGCCCATGCGATGCGTTCTCTGGGTTCGAGCGGGGTGTGGGAGCTATTCGTTCCCGAAGCCCAGGCCGGCCAGTGCTATAAGTTCGAAATTTGGGGTGCCGACGGCGCATGGTTCGATAAGGCGGACCCGATGGCACGCGGCACTCAGGTTCCACCCGATACTGCCTCGGTGATCGTCGATTCGAACTACACCTGGAATGACGACGACTGGATGACCCAGCGCGCCCAGGTGGATCCGCATTCTGGCCCGATGTCCATCTACGAGGTGCATCTTGGCTCTTGGCGGCAAGGACTGCACTACCGTGCTTTGGCCCATGAGCTGACCGAATACGTCGTCTCCCTGGGCTTTACGCATGTGGAGTTCATGCCGGTGGCTGAGCATCCGTTTGGGGGCTCGTGGGGCTACCAGGTCACCAGCTACTACGCGCCCACCTCACGCTTGGGGTCGCCCGATGATTTCAAGTATCTGGTCGATTGTCTGCACCAGGCGGGGATCGGCGTCATTATGGACTGGGTGCCGGCCCACTTCCCCAAGGATGACTGGGCACTGGCCCGTTTTGACGGCACACCCCTATACGAGGATCCGGACCCGCTACGCGGCGAACACCCCGACTGGGGCACGCTGGTATTCAACTTTGGCCGCAATGAGGTGCGGAACTTCCTCGTTGCTAACGCTCTGTACTGGCTGGAGGAGTTCCATATTGACGGGCTGCGCGTGGATGCCGTCGCCTCCATGCTCTACCTGGATTACTCCCGCCCCGACGGCCAGTGGCGGCCCAACCAGTACGGGGGCCGGGAAAACCTGGAGGCTATCCAGTTCCTGCAAGAAGCCAATGCCACTGCCTACCGGCGCTGCCCCGGCATTGTGATGATCGCGGAGGAATCCACGGCCTGGCCAGGGGTTACCACGCCCACTGACGGTGGCGGCCTCGGCTTCGGTTTGAAGTGGAATATGGGCTGGATGAACGACACCTTGCGCTATATGGGTGAGGAACCGATCAACCGCCGCTACCACCACGGCATGCTCACCTTCTCCTTGGTCTATGCCTTCTCAGAGCAGTTCATTTTGCCCTTCTCCCATGATGAGGTCGTCCACGGGAAAGGTTCACTGAAACGCAAAATGCCAGGCGACTGGTGGCAGCAGCTCGCCGGGGTGCGGGCGCTCTTGGCCTACCAGTGGGCCCACCCGGGCAAGCAGTTGCTGTTCATGGGCCAGGAGTTCGCGCAGGATTCGGAGTGGTCCGAGACCAACTCGTTGGACTGGTGGCTGCTCGATAATGCCACCCATGCGGGCGTGGCCGAGCTCGTGCGCACGATGAACGATATTTACCGCGAAAATCCGGCGTTGTGGAGTGAGGATTTTTCACATCGCGGTTTCGAGTGGATTCAAGCTGATGACGCCGATAATAACGTTCTCACCTTCCTGCGCCGCAGCCATGACGGCACCAACCAGGTGGTGTGTGTGGTGAACTTTGCGGGCGTGCCCCACGAGGGCTACCGTATCGGCCTGCCGCGCGGTGGCCGCTGGAAGGAAATCCTCAATACTGACGCCGATATTTACGGCGGCTCGGGGGTGGGCAATCTGGGCGAGGTCCAGGCTGAGGACCTCCCCTGGGACGGGCGGGAATACTCCGTCCGCCTGCGCGTGCCACCCCTCGGCGCGCTATGGCTCACCCCGGCCGAAGATTAGGCCCGACGACGACGCCCGGCCGGCGCGGACTATCCGCGCCGGCCGGGTTTTTGCCTAGTCTGACGGCTGAACTAGAACAGCGCTGCTGCCAACTGTTGCCGCGCCTGCGCGACGCGCGGGTCGCTACCAGCCAGGTTGAAGTACTCCACCAAGCGGGTGCGTGCTTTCTCGCGTTCGTCACCTCGGGTGGCCCGAACAATATCGAGCAGACGGGTGAAAGCGGCGTCAAGATTACCGCTCGAAAACTCTACATCGGCCGCAGTGAGCTGAGATTCGACGTCCGCGCCAGCATCAGCTAAAGCCGCACTGGGATCGCTGATCGTAGCGGTGCGCTGCATCAGTTCTACCTGCGCCAGGGCCAGTTTGGCTTCCTGATCTGCCGGCGCTTCAGCGAGCTGCTTGGTGAAGGCGGCGTGGGCGGCATCGAGATCACCGCGCTCAATCGCAGCGATCCCTTCTTGATGCAGCGGCGGTAGTTCCGGTTCCGGCGCCGGGGCCGCCGGCTCTGCGCTTACGGTGCCGGTAACGCCCTGCTGGGCCGCAATCTGGAGCATCTCGTCAAAGAGCGGCCGGAGCTGGGATTCGGGGTGAGCCCCCTGGAAGAGCTGGAAAGGCTGGCCGTTAATGAGTACGAATACGGTCGGGATCGACTGTACTTGGAAGGCCTGCGCCGTCTGCGGATTTGCATCAATATCGATCTTTGCCAGCTGGAAACGCCCGGCATAATCGTGGGCGAGTTTTTCCAAAATCGGGCCGAGCTGTTTACACGGCTGGCACCAGGTGGCCCACAGGTCGAGCATGACCGGGACGGTGCGGGAGCGTTCCAGGAGGGTAGGGAGATCCGCGTCGGTAGCGTCAATAACGACGCCGCCGTCTGCCCCCTGGCCCGGCCCCCCTTGCCCCGGCACCCCTTGCCCCGGCCCCGCTTGGCCTGGGGCTTGCTCGACTGCCGCAGCTCCACCGGCAAGCGGGCTACCTGCAGCTGGTTGGCCGGCCCCTGCAGGTTGGCCCTGGGCCTGCGCCTGCGCAGCCTGCGCCAGCGAACCTAAATCGACCGCACCTCGCGCATTGACCTCACTCAACTGTTTTGTCCTTTCCTTCATATGGCTAATGTGCTGCCGCATGCCCGGTAGGGCCGGCTGCGTGGATCATTCGGTACGGGCCACTGACATGAGCGTCTGTTCGCCGCCCAGCGGGGTGATCGTTGCTTCACCACCGGCAGCGGGGATATGGAGAGCAACCATGAGTTGATAGGTGGCCACGGCTTTCTTCTCGATCGGCTCTTCCCCACCCAAAGCAGCCAGATCGTCGGAGAGTTTGAGCTTCGCTCCGGACTCCGTCTTATCGAGGGTAAGAGCCGCCGAGATAGTCCCGACGACGATGCCGCTGCCATCCGCGGCGGTGTAGGTCACCGGCGGTGTTTCGCTGACGGCAGCACTCCACGTGGCCGTTCCCACCCCCTCCAATGCTTGGGTTAGCGCATCGGACGTTGCCTTGAGCCCCTGCCGGAGCGGATCGTCGCCTACGTTTGCGGCGTCGTCGGGGGTGGCGATCGCAGTGGCGTAGGCTGCCAATGCGTCGCTGGGGGTGACGGCGAAAGTATCCGCATCTGGGGCTGCTATGGCGGTGCCC
Organism: Actinomycetes bacterium; assembly: GCA_023387755.1. GTDB lineage: Bacteria > Actinomycetota > Actinomycetes > Actinomycetales > Actinomycetaceae > Bowdeniella. The sequence goes on from JAEWHO010000095.1 coordinate 43,845, forward strand.
TGGGTGGCGGGTGGCATGGCCGGCACACTCACCCCCGGGAACAGACGCACCCAGTGGTCCACTTGATAGACGCTGCGCGCATCAGCTTGCACGAGCGAGAGCAACATCGGGCTGGTTTGTCCTTCAGCTGCGTGGCTGACAACGAGTGCCTGACGCGGGAAGTTCGGGGTGGCCGCTGGCGTGATGATCTGGGGCGTGAAGCCAAGGACGGGGGCGCCGTGGGCGCCGTCGGTCTTCACACTCAGTGCGTACCCGGCAGTGCGGGCCGCGAGCGCGTCTGCGGTCATCCGGTCTTTCAGCTGTTCCGCATCTTTGGCGGCGTCTGCCGTGGCGATCTCTTCTTCCATCGTCTTCATAATCGCGGCTAAGCGATCATCGCTGACGACGGCACCGGTCGGGGTCGGCCCCGCTGTCGGCTGCGGCAGCGGTTCTTTAGAGCAGGCGACCGGCGCGCAGGCGAGGGCGGCAACCAGGAATGTAACGGTTAGACGTTTCACTTATCTTCCTCCTTCTGCCCGCCAACGGGGAAGGCCCAGTGACTGAGCCAGGTTTCTGCTTCGGTTGAGGGATCGTTGTGCCCCTGATCGGCACCATCGCCTACCGTGTCGCCATCCGTAGGCAGATCGCCTTCACTATCCACATCATCTAACTGGACTGCCTGAGCCTCCGGAGCGAAGCGAGAGTCGTCCTGACCAGCAGCATCTGCGCCCTCGCCTGCGGCGGCGCCGTATTCCCCGGCGTCCACCTGCGTATCGGCGTCGTCATCAAACTCCCCAGCCCGCCACTGCTCGGCGCGCGGCGCAGCCGGGATCACCATCGCTCCCCCGGCCATACCGGTCTCCACTAGACGCTCCGGATTCTGTTCCAGGATCGGTTCGGTGATCACCGGGATCGTCGCACTCGTCATAACGGTGAAGTCGCGTTTACCCTCCGCGCGGGCCTGCTCGGCGGCTTCCCGCTCCCGTTCGCGTTCACGTTCGCGGATCTCTCGGCGGGTGAGCCCTTCAGCTTCTTCCGGGGTGAGCGCGGGCACGTAGATAACTTCGGTTTCGGCGTTAGGCCCTGCCTTGCGTGGCCGCTTGGTGGCGAAGATGAAGTACAGTAGCGCACCGAGCAAGAAGGTGAATGCGCCCACTGAGACGAGTGGCCACATGAGGGATTGCTGCGGCTCCCTATGCCAGGACAGCGAGACGTTCGGGGCTGGCTTGGTCCCGTCGGTTGCCAGCAAGAGCGCATAGCTATGGTCCTTATCGTTGACAGACCACTGCAGGTTCCCCTCGCCCGTGCGCACGTCCTTGAATAGTTCCGCCGTCGTCGGATTTGCGGCCTGCCCATCCCCGGTGACCTCACTGATCGCCAATGTGGACCAGTCCTTCAGCCCGGTAATATGCTGCACTGCGCCACCTTGCACCCAGGCTTCGATATCGGCCGGGCTCGCGAGCGCCGCGAAGATTGGCTCGCCGTCGCCCGCGGTGACGGAGATATCGGCGGCATCGTCAACGAGTGGCACCACCCCGGGGTCGATGACGACGACGGGCGCATGCGGCGCCGCGGGCAGCGTGGCAGTTACCCGATCAGAAGCCTTGAAAACTGTGCCCAACACAATCCCGGCCACAATCGCAATAAGCCCTAATCCGGCCAGGACATAGGGAAGGTAACGTCGAATCACGTGGGAGCCTACCTCTACTTGGTTACAGTGCTGCCCCCCATTGTTGCGCAATTGGGCCTTTAATGCCCACTAAGGGCGCTAGACGTTAGCGATCCCTCATATGCCACACTGGTGTTGGTACCAAATTATGGAAAGGTTAATCCCATGGTGGATCTTCGTCGCGCCGGCGTTATGCTCATTAGCCGCATCCACGCCCCCGAACCTGCTGCCGCCTCACTGCGATTAGCGGCAGTGGAAGCTGACCTTGCCGAGCACGGCGTCCCCGTGCGGGTGCTCACCACCACTCCGCCGCCCGGGCAGGAGATTAATGATCCCGACGGCGTGCGCGTGAGCCGGTGGCCGGCGCTGCGCGACGGCGAAGGTCAGCTGCGCGGCTATCTGCCCTATATGTCTTTCGATATTCCCCTGCTGCTGCGAGTGCTGGCGGCGCGGAGCCCGGGCACGTACCTGGTGGAGCCGCCGCCGACGACCGGCGCGGTCATGCGGGTGATGGCCTCGCTGTTGAAGCGGCCGTACGTCTGGTACGCAGCCGATATTTGGTCTGATGCCACCGAGATTGCGGGCGCGCCCGCGCCCGTGGTACGCGTGGTGCGCTGGCTGGAGCAGTTCGCGCTGCGCGGGGCGAGCGGCGTCGTCGCGGTATCCCCCGGGGTGGCCGAGCGGGCCCGCGAACTGGGGGCGCAGCACGTGCGGGTGGTGCCCAACGGTATTGATACGGACCTCTTCCATCCCGGCGTCAGCGCCCCTAGCGCGGCGGAGTATGCGGCTGCGGGCGTGCGCCACCCGTACTTTGTGTATGCCGGGACCGCCTCGGAATGGCAGGGTGCCGATATTTTCGTGACCGCGCTGCGGCGGCTATTGGACGCGGGCCAGTTCAGCGAGTCGGGCCAGTCCGGGGAGTCGGGCCAGTCCGGGCAGTCGGGCCAGCAGGCGCAGGTGGTCTTCATTGGGCAGGGCAGTGCGCTGGCGGAGATTGAGCAGCAGGCGGCGGCGTTACCCGCCCTGGCTGATGGCAGCCCGGCGGTGGTGTTCTTGGGACAGCAGCCCCCGGCGGTAGCGGCTAGCTGGCAGGCGCACGCGCAGGCCGCGCTGGTGTCGATTGTGCCCGGGCAGGGCTACGATTTCGCCTATCCCACCAAGGTGCTCTCGGCGTTGTCCTGCGGGGTTCCGGTGATCTATGCCGGGGTGGGGCCGGTGACGGCGGACTTGGCTGACTCCCGTTTGGGCCGGGCGGTTACCTATGAGGCGGCGGCGGTGGCTGACGCGATGCTCACCTATGCCACGGCGGAGCGGGATGCTGATGCGGCCCAGTACCGGCACGCCTGGATTAAGGAGCACCGCTCTACTGCCGCGGTGGGCCGGGCGGTGCATGAGATGTTGCGGGAGGCCGCGCAGCGGCAACCGTAGGCGCGGCCGGTGTTAGTCGCCAGTAAAGTCCGCATCCATATCGTCTTCCCACGTTTCCGCCTTCCCCATCCCGCGCACCTGTGGGGTGAGGAGCATGACGGCGATACCGAGGAGGATAGGCACCCCCAGGAGTGATACTCCCACTGCGGCAGGCAGGTGCGTGTGGACGGCCCCGGCGGCGATGGGGGCAAGGGGGCTGACCGCCATGGAGACCAACCCCAGGCTCGCCCAGAGTCGCCCTTGGAATTCCGGCGGCACGATGACGGCCACGTAACTCATCAGCAGCGTGTTCACCACCGTATTGGCAGCCGCGACCACCACCAGCAGTCCCAGGGTGACCGCATAAGGCGTGAAGCCGGCTGCCACCACCCCGATGGCAAGCACACCATATCCCACCACCAGTACCGGCCCACCCGGCAGCTTCTCAGCAATCTTCCCGGCCACCAGCGACGCCAACAGCGCGCCAATCCCGAAGGCGGTGTACAAACTCCCCGCCGCCACCGGGGAATTTCGCTGCCCGATAAGCAACCAGAAAATAATGGCTGAACCTGAGAAATTCAGCACCGCCGCCGCAACCGCAGTTGCCACCAGCACGCGCTTACGGGCAATAATTCCGAACCCTGCAAACATCGTGCGCCAGCGCGTTTTCACCTTGGCGCCGGTATCCCCATCCGGCTCCTTCGGTGGCAATGCTGGCAGCGCAAAACTGGCGCCCACTCGCAGGAGCTGCGCCGCCGCATTGGCAAGGAACGGCACCATTGCGGAGATAGCTACGAGCGCGCCCGAAACCGGCCCAGCCACCATCCCGATTACCGAGTCGCGCCCCTGGTTCACACTCATCGCCCGCGGATACAGCTCAGTAGGAATGATGGAGCGCAGGGCCGCGTTCGTGGCCTGCCCGGTCAGGGCCCCCGCAAAAGCGAATAATCCGAATACGGTACATCCCAGGGCCACCCCGCGCAGATCAAACCATTGCAGTGCCACAATCGTGAGCGATAAGGCGCATCCGAGTATCCCACCAATGCGGATAAGCATCCGCCGATCAGTGGTATCGGCCAGTACACCCCCGGGGATTGAGCCGAGCAAGCTACCAATAGCGGCAGCGCCAGAAACGAAACCGGCGGCGACGGCGTCACCGGTTAGTGCCAACACGAATAGCGGGATGGCAACCCCTTGGATACTCAATCCGATCTGGCTGGCAGTATCAGTAATCAGCCACGGGGTGTAGCCGGGAATTTTAAATAATCCGGAGCGCGCCACGCCCCCCCTCTCATAACGTTTAGGTGATTGTGGTCAGCATAACAGGCCAAGCGCGTGGGTTTGCGCAGTTCATTTCCGTTGCGCTGCCGTTCCGACGCTGTGGGCGGCGGCTATTAGACTGGGCGCTATGAGCGCTTCAGCAACTCCCCCGGTGTTCCCCGTGGTGCGACGCGGCTACGACCGAGCCCCCGTTGACCACTACCTTTCTGACATCCTCGCCCAGCTCGATGAAGCCCGCCTGCAGGTCACCGAACTGGATCAGCGTTCCCTGGCTTTAGCCGGCGAATTGGCGCAAGCACATACCGAATTAGCCGAGCGTAAGAAGCCCAGCTATACCGGTTTAGGTAACCGGGTAGCGCGTCTGCTGAGCGAAGCCGAAACCCAATCGGATGAACTCGTACGCTCCGCCACGGAACAGGCCGAGGCCCGCCTGGAACGGGCGCGCACTGAGGCAACCGCCCTCCAGGAGCGCGCTGAACGTGAGGCCGCCGAGGTGCTCCACGCCGCCCGGGAGGAGGCCGCAGAAGAACTAAGCGCTGCCCGTACCGAGGCCAGTGAGGTGCGTTCCGACGCCGCTGCCCGCGCCCGCCAGGAACGCCAGCAGGCGCAGCGGGAAGCTGAATCCATTCGAACCAAGGCGAACCATGAAGCTGCGCAGGAGCGCAGCGAGGCTCGGGCGGAAGCCGAGCGGCTACGGGAGGAAACCCAGGCGGAGCTGGCGCAGCTGCGAGCCGACGCGGAAGCAGAGATCGCGCGTCTGCGCAAAGAAACCGACGCTGAACTGCGGGAACTGCGGGAGAAGGCCCAGGAGGATATTTCCGCACAGAAAACGCAGGCCCGCACAGAAATTGAGCAGCAGCGCAGTCAGTCCCGTGCGGAACATGAGGAACGTATGGCGGCACTGGCGCGGGAGTTTGACGAATCGCGCGCCCGCCTGGCGGAAGAAGAAGCCGCGGCGGAGGAGCGCGTGCGCGCCGCTCTGGACCAGGCCGAAAAAACGATGGCCGAAGCCCAGCAGACTGCGCAAGAACGCCAAGAATCTGCCCGCGCCCACGCACACGAACTCATTGAGTCCGCCCAGGCGGAAGCGGAGCGGCTGCGGGAGGATGCCCGCCTGCGCGGAGAAGAAGACCTCGAACGGGCCCGGATTCAGATTGCCGAGCTGACCCGGCGGCAAGAGGAAGTGGCCGACTATCTCAGCGAAATTCGTGGAGTGTTAAACGAGGCCCCGGCTGGCAGCAGCACGCAGCAAGCCGACGACGATAATTCGCTCGCACAGCCCAGCGGTGAAGCCGCAACCACCAGTGCCAGCGAAGCCGAAACCCCCGCCGAATCTGAGTCCAGCGCCGAATCTGAGTCCAGCGGTGGAACAGCAGGTAAGGCGAAGAAGAAGCGTTAAGCCTGTTGCGCTCGCTCCACGAGTGAGCGCAACAGCGCCGACACCGCCTCGGGCTGCTCGACCGGGCTGAGATGCCCGGCGTCGGGTACGGTCGTGACCTCACAGCCGAGTGCCTGCGCCATCGCCTCGTGATCGGCCACCGAGGCGAGCTGGTCATTCTCCCCGCGGATCACGGCTGCGGGGATATCCAGTCCGCGCAACGCATCGAGCCGATCCGGGCGCGCCGCCATGGATTCTTGGGCCCATTCCAACCCGATAAACGGGGCCTGCCCGATCCAGCGCACCACCTGACTGTACAGTTGCGGGTTGGTCTCCTCCGCATCCGGGGCCAGCACCTTCCCGGCCATATGGGTCAGACCAAAAGCTACGCCGCGGCGCGCGTCCGCGGCCATCTGCCGGCGGCCTTCGGCCGCCGCGTCGTCGTCGGCACTGGCCTTGGTATCGATGAGCGCAATACCGGCCAACAAATCGGGGTGCCGCTCAGCTAATGCCAGGGTGATATACCCGCCCATAGAAACGCCCGCCACGACCAGCTTCTCCAAGCCCCGCGTGCGCGCCCAGGCCGCAATATCGTCCGCGAATTCGGCAATCCCGCCGCGCGAATCACGGATCAACTCACCCAAAACCCGGGGGTTGCCGGAATCCCCAAAACCTGGCGCATCAATGGTGATAGTCCACATATCCGCCAGCACGTCACGCACCGGCGACCACATCCGATGGTCAAAGGGAAAGGCGTGCAGCAGCACCAACGGCACCTGACTACGCGGCCCGTCCTCATGTACCCCAAGATGCGTCATTATTCTCCTCATCAAGTATCTATTCACCGGCGGTTCACCATACCGGCCGCCGCCCAAACCGGGCCTTCCAACACCCGCTGTGCCAATGTCGGCGCATCTTCACCCCGCCGCCGAGCAGACTGTCTATAGGCCATGCCACCACATGCCACGCGCCTGCGGCAATCGACCCACCGCACCCGGGGCAGGTGTAAGGCTTGTCCTGTGCGCGCACGTCCTGCACATGATACTCCTCGCCGTCCGGCCCCATCTCGGTGCGCGCAATCGACCGCAGCCGATCCCAGTTGATCTCACGCGGCGGCTGCCCGTAGGGGCGTTTGCGGGAGCGGCGTCCCATTACCGTTTCCTCCACCAACGACGACGCCAGCGCCCCCGCTCAGCCGCGGTGGCGCGGGAAGAATCGCCATCTGTGACACCCGTATGCTCCCCGTGATCCGCTCGCGCCGCTACCTGCTTTTCACTGGCCCGCGCCTGCTCCACCTCAGCCCGGTGAGCAGCGATAACCCCACGGTAGTAGTGGGCCGAGTCTTTGGCGTAACGGCGTTGGGTTGCATAGTCGACGTAGTAGAGCCCGAACCGTTTGGCATACCCTTCCGCCCACTCGAAATTATCGAGTAGGGACCAGGCAAAATAGGCCTCTACCGGGGCACCATCGGCAACGGCCGCGCGCACCTCGGCAATATGGGCGCGCAGGTACTCCACCCGCTGCTCATCGTGGACGGCCCCGTCGGTGAGGGTGTCAGGATAGGCCGCGCCATTCTCGGTGATGGCGAGGGCGGTGCCTTCGTAGGCGGTGTCCAGGGCGGCGATAAGGTCGTAGAGGCCGCGCGGTTCCACCGCCCAGCCCATATCGGTGACGGGCCAGCCCTCATCAGGATCCTCTGAGTCTGCGGGTTCATAATCCGCCGCGTTACTGAGCTGCGCGGGCGGCAGGAATTCCACATTCTCGCAGGCAGGCCAGCAGGTGGGCACGGCGGCAGCGTCGCCGCTCGCCTCAGGCTCGCCATTCAGCACAGCTTCGCCGCTTTCCTCGGCGCGCGCCGCGGCGTCCGCCTTCTCCTCAATACGCGCCCGCACCGTCTGCACCGTGTAATAGTTAATCCCCAACACGTCCAAACGCACGCGGCACAGCTCCAAATCGCCCGGCTGTACAAAGGACCAGTCCGTCAGCGGCCGGGTGAGCCGAATCAGCTCGGTGGGATAGGTGGCGTCCATGAGCGGGCCGAGGAAGATTTTATTCCCAACCAGACTCACCTGCTCCACCGCCGCCAGGTCGGCGGTATTTTCTTCATCAGCCGGGTCGAATACATGCAGGTTCAGGCTGATACTGATGCGCGCGTCCTCCCCCAGCTCGGAGCGGATTGCCCGCGCTGCCAGCCCGTGCGCCAGATTCAGATGGTGAGCTGCTGCCAGCGCGGCGGCGTCGTCGGTAATCCCGGGGGCGTGCACCCCGCTGCCGTATCCTAAGAATGCGGTACACCACGGCTCATTGAGGGTGATCCAGGTATCCACGAGGTCGCCCAATTCGCGCGCCATAGCGGCGGCATAATCGGCGAAGGCCAGGGCCGTCTCGCGCACCGGCCAACCGCCGGCGTCTTGGAGTTCCTGCGGCAGATCCCAGTGATAGAGCGTCACGTAGGGGGCGATGCCGGCGGCCCGCAGTTCGGTGAGCAGTTCGCGGTAGAAGCGCACGCCGGCGGGATTCAGCTCCCCCCGCCCGGTCGGTTGCACGCGCGGCCAGGCGATTGAGAGGCGATACGCGTCTACGCCGAGCTCACGCAGGAGCGCAATATCCTCGCGCCAGCGGTGGTAGTGGTCGGTGGCGGTGTCCCCGGTATCGCCGCCCCGTACCCGGCCCGGCGTATGGCTGAAGGTATCCCAAATGCTCCGCCCGCGCCCATCCTCGCGGGCAGCGCCCTCGATCTGGTAGGCGGCGGTGGCCACGCCCCAACGGAAGCTGGCGGGGAGCGTGCTCATGCCACCACCTCCCCTGCCCGGTAAACCCGCTGGGCGTGCAGCTGCCCGTCGGTGGCCACCACATCGGCGCGTAGCCCGGGCGCCAGCTGGCCAATATCGGTGCGTCCCAATACCTCGGCCGGGGTGGTTGCCGCCATGCGCACACAATCCGTGAGCTCAATCCCGTGGCTTACCATCAGGCGCACCTGGTCCAGCAAATGGGAACTCCCGCCCGCCAGATTCCCCGAATCGCTCAGCCGCGCTTCCCCATTGTGGACGGTCACATCCATCGAGCCGAGCCGGTAGCGCCCGTCAGGTTTGCCCGCAGCGGCCATCGCGTCGGTTACGAACACAATCGCCCCCGGCCCTAGTAGGCGGTAGATGCTGCGCACCAGCGCGGGGTCGAGGTGCACGCCATCGGCAATAAGTTCGACGACGACGCTTCCCCCCTGGGCGGCGGCAAGCAGTGGCGGTACGGGCCCTGGGTCGCGGTGGTGGATGGGACGCATACCGTTGAACAGGTGGGTGGCAGTGGCGCGGCGGGAGCGCGGTTTCACGGCCTGCTGCAGACGCTCGGCAGCGTCGGCAATGGCGGCTTCCGCGCTGGCCGGATTGGAGTCGGTATGCCCGAAGCTCGGTAGTGCGCCCGCCTGGATGAGGAGGTCACTGATTCCGCCGTCGCCGGTAATATGCTCCTTTTCTGGGGCGATTGTCATGGTGAAGGCGTGCGGCCCGGCGAGCTCTAGCAGTTCACGCATGAGCGCCGGGTCGGGGGTGATGATAAGGCTCGGGTCCTGCGCACCGCAGCGGTCACAGGAGATGAAGGGCCCCTCCCAGTGGATGCCGTCCAGCTCGCCGGTATCGCAGACGCGCGCCAGCAGGGCGGTGCGCTCCCGCAGGGTCTCCGGGGCGGCGGTGACGGTGGAAGCTACCAGTGTGGTGGTGCCGTGGCGGCGATGTTCCGCCACGGCGGTGAGGACGTCTGCTTCGCTGAGCGCATCCGGGAAGGAGGCCCCGCCTCCGCCGTGGCAGTGAATATCGACCATGCCCGGCAGGAGGTAGTCGGCATGCACGTCCGCCCGCGCGTGTTCTGGCCCGGCCGGCCCCACGTAGGCTAGTCGCTCCCCCTCGATGACGACGGCGCCGTCGTCGATTATGCCGGTAGGGGTAACGGTGCGGCCGTGCAGAATTGTGCTCATGAGGCCATTATCCCCTATCTGTCAAAAACGTGGCTCGGCGGAGGGTGCACGGCGCTGCATACCCTGCAGCGGTTCCTACTAGAAAAGCCGGGCCCGCCTCTTAGAACAGCCGACTCGTGGGGTCGTCCAGGCCGCGCATGGCGTCGTAGTCCAGGGTGAGGCAGGTGATACCGCGGTCGGTGGCGAGCACGCGCGCTTGGGGTTTGATTTCCTGGGCCGCGAAAATGCCGCGCACCGGGGCCAGGAGCGGATCGCGGTTGAGCAGTTCGAGGTAGCGGGTGAGCTGTTCGACGCCGTCGATCTCCCCGCGCCGTTTAATCTCCACCGCAACCGCGCAGCCGCTGGAATCGCGTGCCAGGATATCGACCGGCCCGATGGCGGTGGGGTATTCGCGCCGCACCAGGCGGTGGCCGGGGCCGAGTAGATCGATCTGTTCGGCCAGGAGTTGTTGCAGATGCGCCTCGACGCCGTCTTTCACCAGCCCCGGATCGACGCCGAGATCATGGTCGAGATCGTGATGGACCTGGCCGATGGAGATGACGAGCTTATCCTCGGTTTTCTTATGCTGCACGGTGATGACGTCGCTGATCCCGGCACTAGCTTCCTCTACGGTCGCGGTGCGGGTGGTGACCGTACACGGCGCGGTCATCCAGTTCAGTGGCTTATAGGAGCCGCCATCGGAGTGGACGAGCACAGACCCGTCCGCTTTGAACATAATGACGCGCGTTGCCAGCGGCAGATGCGCAGCCAGCCGGCCCGAATAATCGACAGAGCAGTCACAGACGAGAATACGCACCCTTGCAGTATAGGGGCTGGGCGGTTCCGGTACGCCTGCGGGTTCGGTACGGCGGGAGTAGGGGCGACTGCGCCTGTAGATTGTTCCCGACGACGCCGGCGCGCGGCAGACCGCGCGCGTAGGCCTGCTCGGGCGAATGCCCGAGCAGGCCCCTGGTGATGGTCTACTCGTGGTTGACCGCGAAAATCTCGTCTTCTTGTTTGCAGGCACTATCTAGCGACTGGTAGCCCTCTGCGACTGGCCTCATCCCGCCACCGAACTCGATCTGATCGCCCTTATTGAAAGTTTTCCCCTGGTAGGTGAGCGGGAAGTCGCCATCTTTCAACGTGGCCTGCGGCGGCAGAACTGCCGCCGTTACTTGCCCTTCTGCGGACTTCACCAGCACGCAGTAGGGGTGTGCTTCTACTAGTTCCCCGGTGAGCTGCGAATCCATACCGCCAGTCAGGCGAGGTAAGGATGGGTCATAGTCGGGTTCGCTCTGGCAGGCTGCCAGGAGGAGCACCGGGAGTAGACCCGCTGCCCACAGTGGAATTCGTGATAACCGCTGCATGATTGCCCCCTCTTCTTTGCACCATCACGGTTAAGGAGAACTCTACTCCCCCCTCCCCACGCGCCACCGGAAATAGCCCATAACCCGTTGAACGCGCAGATCGCGGATATATGCGCATATGCCGGGGCCGGTAGGAATTGCTTCCTACCGGCCCCGGCATGCGATTGGATCAGGCGTGCATGATGTGGTCGCGTTCCACCGTATGGTCAACCACGATCTGGACGTGGTCGTCATCTACGGAGAGGAAGCCCGCCTGCACATCCACAGACACGCGGCCGCCGTCGTCGGGGGTAATCCGTACGGTACCCGGGCGCAGGGCTGCCAAGACGGGCTGACGTCCCGGCAGAATACCGAGGTCACCGTCCTGGGCGGGGGCGATCACCGAACCGGCTTGCCCCTCCCACAGCACCTCGTCTGGGGAGACGATTTCGACCTGCATATTCCCTACCCCTACTTGGTTTCAGCCTGGATCTTGGCCCAGTTACGTTCGAGGTCCTCGATACCACCGATGTTGAAGAAGGCCTGCTCAGCAACGTGGTCGTATTCGCCTTCGGCGATGCGCTTGAAGGCTTCGATCGTCTCCGCGAGCGGCACGGTGGAGCCTTCCACGCCGGTGAATTTCTCCGCCATGTAGGTGTTCTGGGAGAGGAACTGTTCGATCCGGCGGGCACGAGCAACAGTGACCTTATCTTCTTCGGACAGTTCGTCCACACCGAGGATGGCGATGATGTCCTGCAGTTCCTTGTTCTTCTGCAGAATCGACTTCACGCGGGTGGCTACCTCGTAGTGTTCCTGGCCCACGTAACGCGGGTCGAGAATACGGGAGGTGGAGGCCAGCGGATCCACCGCCGGGTACAAACCACGCGAAGCGATATCACGGGAGAGTTCCGTGGTCGCATCCAGGTGGGCGAAGGTAGTGGCCGGGGCCGGGTCGGTGTAGTCGTCGGCGGGCACGTAAATGGCCTGCAGCGAGGTGATGGAGTGGCCGCGGGTGGAGGTAATCCGCTCCTGCAGCGCACCCATCTCATCGGCCAGGTTCGGCTGGTACCCCACCGCGGAGGGCATACGGCCCAGCAGGGTGGACACCTCGGAGCCGGCCTGGGTGAAGCGGAAGATGTTGTCGATGAACAGGAGCACGTCCTGCTTCTTCACATCGCGGAAGTATTCCGCCATGGTCAGGGCGGACAGCGCCACCCGCAGACGGGTGCCCGGGGGTTCGTCCATTTGGCCGAAGACCATGGCGGTCTTGTCGAATACGCCGGCTTCGTCCATTTCGTGGATGAGGTCGTTACCTTCACGGGTACGCTCACCCACACCGGCGAATACGGACACACCGCCGTGGTCCTGGGCCACGCGCTGAATCATTTCCTGGATCAGCACGGTCTTACCCACGCCCGCGCCACCGAACAGGCCGATCTTGCCACCCTGGACGTACGGGGTGAGCAGGTCGATCACCTTAATGCCGGTTTCGAACATCTGGGTCTTGGCTTCCAGCTGGTCGAATGCCGGGGGCTTGCGGTGGATGGGCCAGCGCTCGTTCACCTCGAGGGTTTCCCCTTCGGGCAGGTTGAGCACATCGCCGGTCACGTTGAAGACGTGGCCGCGGGTAATGTCACCGACTGGTACGGAGATGGGGGCGCCGGTGTCCCGCACCTTGGCGCCGCGCACGAGGCCGTCGGTGGGCTTCAGGGCGATGGCGCGCACCAGGTTGTCACCCAGGTGCTGGGCCACCTCGAGGGTCATCTTGACCGTCGATTCGCCTTCTCCCTGCGCGCTGAGGTCGATCTCAGTCACGAGGGCGTTGTAGATATCCGGAATCGCGTCCGGCGGGAACTCAATATCGACGATAGCGCCGATAACCCGAGCGATCCGGCCGAAGGACTCACCCTGTTCTTCCGGCGCGATATTCTCACTGACAGTTGCAGTCATTGGTCTAATTCCTCTTCCAAGCTCACTCAGCTGGACGCCAGGGCGTCTGCTCCAGAAACGATCTCGGAGATCTCCTGCGTAATCTCCGCCTGGCGCGCCGAGTTGGCCAACCGGGTGTAGTTCCGGATGAGATCCTCGGCATTATCGGTTGCCGTATGCATGGCGCTTTGCCGGGAGGCGAGCTCCGAGGCAGCACCGTGCAGGAGGGCGTTGTAGATGCGGCTGCGCACATACAGTGGCAGGAGCGCATCGAGTACTTCATCGGCGCTAGGCACGAATTCGTATAGCGGCAGTACCTGGTTGGCTTCAGCATCGTCGTCGTCGTCAACCACCTCGAGTGGCAGCATCCGGCGGACCTCCACCTTCTGCTGCACCATCGACTTGAAGCGAGTAAAGACGACGTGCAATTCGCCTACGCCACCATCGCCGCGATCCGCAAGGAAGCGCTCCAGCAGCGTATCGGCGATATCCGCGGCCTGCTTCTGGGTTGGGGAATCGGATTCACCCGTCCAGGTTCCCGCCAGCTCGCGCCCACGGAAGTTGAAGTAGCTGACCCCGCGCCGGCCGGCCACGAAGAGATCGACGTCCTTATCCTGGGCATCGAGTTCTTCCAGTAGGCGTTCCGTAGCCCGCAGAACGTTCGCGGTGTAGGCACCGGCCATACCGCGGTCTGCGGTGAGAACCAGTACAGCCACGCGCGTGGTGTCGTGCCGCTCGGTGGTCAGCGGGTGGTTGGTCCGCGAGTGATTGGCGACGGCGGCGACCGCTTGCGTAAGCGCCTCGGTGTACGGGGTGGCCGTCAGGGCACGATCCCGTGCCTTACCGATGCGCGACGCAGCGATCAGCTCCATAGCCCGGAACACCTTCTTGAGGGTCTGGGTTGATCTGATGCGCTGTTTGTAGACGCGCTGGGAACCGGACATAACCTAGCCTCGCTTGCCGCGGACGATCTTTTCCTGCGTCCGATCAGCCTCGACGATGTCCTCTTCCTCCTCGACCTCGGCCGAGAGGGTCTCACCGCTGCCTGCGAGGAAACCGGTACGGAAGTCCTCGATGGCCTGGCGCATCTCATCGACGGTCTCGTCGCTGAGCTGGCCGGTATCCGCAATGGTGGTGAGCACGGAGGTGTGACGGCGCATGTAATCGAGCATTTCCTGCTCGAAGCGCAGCACATCGGAAACCTCGACGTCGTCCAAGTATCCGTTGGTGCCAGCCCAGATCGACACAACCTGCTCTTCCACCGGATAGGGGGTGGACTGCGGCTGTTTCAGCAGCTCCATCAGGCGCTCACCGCGGGTGAGCTGCTGGCGGGAGGCCGGGTCCAGGTCGGAGGCGAACATGGCGAATGCGGCCATGGAGCGGTACTGCGCCAGGGTGATCTTGAGGGTACCGGAGACCTTCTTCATCGCCTTCACCTGAGCGTCACCACCCACGCGGGATACAGAGATACCGACGTCGACGGCGGGGCGCTGGTTGGCGTTGAACAGGTCCGACTGCAAGAAGATCTGGCCGTCGGTAATGGAAATGACGTTGGTCGGAATGTAGGCCGACACGTCATTGGCCTTGGTCTCGATAACCGGCAAGCCGGTCATCGAGCCGCCACCGAGCTCATCGGAGAGCTTAGCGCAGCGTTCTAGCAGGCGAGAGTGCAGGTAGAAGACGTCACCGGGGTAGGCTTCACGGCCCGGCGGGCGACGCAGCAGCAGGGAGACAGCGCGGTACGCTTCAGCCTGCTTGGACAGGTCATCGAAGATCACCAGTACATGCTTGCCGGCATACATCCAGTGCTGGCCAATGGCGGAACCGGTGTAGGGGGCCAGGTACTTAAAGCCAGCCGGGTCGGAGGCCGGGGAGGCCACGATGGTGGTGTATTCCAGCGCACCGGCTTCTTCCAAGGCACCACGCACGGAGGCGATGGTGGAGCCCTTTTGTCCGATGGCTACGTAGATGCAGCGCACCTGCTTATTCGGGTCTCCCGATTCCCAGTTCGCCTTCTGGTTCATGATGGTGTCCAGAATGATGGCAGTCTTACCGGTCTGGCGGTCACCAATGATGAGCTGGCGCTGGCCGCGACCGATCGGGATCATCGAGTCGATGGCTTTCAGGCCGGTCTGGAGCGGTTCGTGCACCGACTTACGGGCCATAACGCCGGGGGCCTGCAGTTCCAGGGCACGGCGGCCATCCAGATCGGTGATTTCACCGAGGCCATCAATGGGGTTACCAAGGGGGTCAACAACGCGGCCGAGGTAGCCGTCCCCGACGGGCACGGAAAGGACCTCCCCGGTACGGCGCACCTCCTGACCTTCTTCAATCCCCGTGAACTCACCCAGCACGACGACGCCGATTTCGCGTACGTCCAGGTTCATGGCCAGGCCCAGCGTTCCATCTTCGAAACGCAGCAGCTCGTTAGCCATGGTGCCCGGCAGTCCCTCAACCTGGGCAATGCCGTCAGCGGCGAGGGTTACGCGACCGACCTCTTCGGTCACAGCCTGACTCGGCTCATAGGAGTTCACGAAGCTGTCCAGTGCAGCCCGGATCTCTTCGGGCCGGATCGTCAGCTCAGACATTCTTTCCTCACGTCCATTCGGTGACCGGATAGCCGGTCATATTTCTCGTATTCGGCCGGATCAACCGCGAATCGCGCGCCCGGCCTGTTCGAGGCGCGCCCGGATGGTGCCGTCGATGACGTCGTCACCCAGCTGCACTCGCATGCCGCCAAGGACGGACGGATCGACGTCGATATTAATGTGGACAGCCGAACCGACCTTCTCCTGCAGCACCCGGCTGAGGCGTTCGATCTGTTCGTCTGTGGGCGGGATGGCCGCAGTAACGGTGGCGACGACGCGCTGCCGACGAGCGGCCGCCAGTTCGCCGATCTCTGCTAGCGCCTGCGGCACGGTGCGCCCGCGCAGGGTCTGCGCGACGCGGCGCACCAGCAGCATGGTTTCGGGGCTCACCCGATCTGCTAGGAGCCTATCCACCAAAGCGGAGCGATTCTCGGCTGGCAATTCCCGGTCTGCCAGGGCCATGCGCAGCTCGCGTCGGGAGGTCAGCAACCGGTTGAGTTGGAAGACCTCAGTTTCTACCTGCAATAGGCGCCCCTCCTTCTCCGCATTGGCAAGTGCGGAGGTAACGGCGAGGGAGGCTAGCGCGTCGGCGAGGTCGCGATCCGAGGACCAGCGGCCCCGCACCATTCCAGCGAGGAGGTCCACGACCTCACCGCTGACCTGCTGGCCGAAGATGCGGGAGACGAGCTCAGCCTTATCCTCGCCACTGCGGGCTGGGTCGGTGAGCGCACGGCGTAGGTTAGCCGAGTCGTCCAGAATATCGACCATGCCAAACAGTTCGGCGGCATAGCTATTGCCTTGGGCGGCCTTATCCGCCAGCACGCCTTCCCAACGGTCGGCGGCGGCATTCAGCTCGGCCTGGCTCGCGGCTCGCATTACTTCTCCTTGGCGCTTGTGCTAATCGGCTGCTTTTCGAGGTCATCGAGGAAACGGTCGATGACGCGGGACTGCAGGGCCTGATCGTTGAGAGACTCGCCCACGATCTTCCCGGCCAGTTCAGCAGCCAGCATGCCGACGTCGGTGCGCAGGGAAATCTGCGCGGCCTGCCGTTCGGCTTCAATCTGGCGTTCGGCAACCTCGCGAACACGATCAGCTTCCGCCTGGGCATCCCGGCGGGCTTTGGCTACGATCTCGCGCCCTTCATCACCCGCCTGCTCCCGAATGTGAGCAGCCTCTTTACGTGCTTCGGCGAGCTGGGATTCCAGCTCGGCGCGTAGCGCATCGGCTTCGGCTTGTACGTTTTCCGCGTGTTTGAGGCCACCTTCAATCTTCTCGGCGCGCTCGTCCAGCATCGCGTAAACCTTCGGAAGTACCTTCGCGAAGGTCACACCGATGATCAACAGGACCACAGCGGACCAGAAGACGTCGTAGAGAGGAGGGATCAGGACGTTGTCCGGAACCTCTGCGTAAATATGCACGGGTGACCGTCCTCAGGGGCTTAGGCGAATACGAAGCCGGCAGCCAGGCCGATCAGACCCAGAGCCTCGACCAGACCCATACCGATGAACATGTTCACGCGCAACTGGCCAGCAACCTCCGGCTGACGGGCGGTAGCTTCCTGGGTGCCAGCTACCAGCATGCCCAGACCGATGCCGGGGCCAATCGCGGCGAGGCCGTAACCGATGGTCGCAATATTTCCGTGGAGATCCATGGTGGATTGAGTACCTTTCCGTGTGTTTTTCGCTTCCGCCGGGCTGACGGGAGCAGGACGCCGCAGCGCCCGCAGACTAGTGGGACTCGACTGACATTCCGATGTAGACAGCCGAAAGCAGTGCGAAGATGTACGCCTGCAAAACTGCAACGAACACCTCGAACAGGGTGAAGGCGATGCTCAGGATGAACGTGCCGCCTCCCAAAACTTTGAAGAATCCAGCCGATTCGATCAGCAGGAACTGGGTGGCCGCAAAGCACAGTGCCAGCAGCAGGTGGCCGCTCATCATATTCACGAGCAAACGGATGGTGAGCGTAGCCGGGCGCAAAATGAAGGCCGAGATGAACTCAATCGGGGTCAGCAGGATGTAAATCGGCCACGGCACTCCGGGCGGGAAGAGGGTGGATTTCAGATAGCCCAAACCACCTTGTGCCCGCACGCCAGCCACAATGAAGACCACCAGGACGATGAGTGCCAACACTAACGGGAAGCCGACGGTCGAGGAGCCGGCCAGGTTCAGCAGCGGCACGATACCGGTGATGTTCATAGCAAAGACGGCGAAGAAGATCAGCGTGATCAGGGGCGCGAATTTCCGTCCGTTCTTCTCCCCCAGCACCTCAACAGCAATGTTGCGGCGCACAAACTCGATTCCGAGTTCCGCGATCGACTGCCCGCGCGTAGGCACCAGACGCATCTGGCGAGTGGCCAACAAAAAGAGCCCGCACAGGACAACCGTGGCGATCATGCGGATAAGCATGACCCGGTTGAACTCAAAGAAGGTTCCCTCACCGAAGATGGCGGCAGGGAAAAAGTCAGATAGGCCGGGGGCGTGGAATCCGCTGTCATCACCGGAAGCCACAGGGGATGCGTAGGGGATGCTCAGCAGCGAAACCAAGTGAGACAACAGACCATGCTCCTGGTACGAGTTTCGGAGGGAACAGCTAGAAGCCTAACCTATTTTGACGCGCCCTGGTGAAGAATTCCGTTACGTTTTTCCGCGACATACGGGACCTATGGCCTAAACTCGGGCTCACCGTGGCCCATTTCACTCAGTCGGGTTCCGCAGAGCTGGACCGTTATGGTTTGCGGGGACGCCTGAAACCCGGGGTAACATAAGGGATCCGCGCTTTCAACACGCCGCGCATCTCGATGACGGTCGAGGCGATTATGACGACGGCGAGAGTGACCAGGAACATAGCCGGGTCGTAAAAGTCCATCCCTCGCACCAGCAGCATCACCACGAAGACTAAAGCCATCTTCACCAACCAGGACCCCATCGCTGCAGCCGAGGACACGAAGACATGCTGCTCTACGGTCAGATACATGACCGCCACAGTGGTGAGGATAAATAGCGCCGTCAAACCTAAAGCAAGCGCCACTCCCCCGATCCCGCGACTGCCGGCTACCAGATATCCGATGGGAAGGCCCAATATCGCCACCACCGCGAACATGAGGAGCAGTTGCCGCAATATCACGCGAAACATGGTGCGCGAGGCGGCATTCACCTCAGCGAGCTGTTCCCGCTGCTCCGGGGTGAGGTCATCAGTGCGCATCATTTCTCCTTCGCGGGACCGCACGTATCCAATTACGCGTCACGACTAAACCAATGACAGTCGCCCCCACCATACCTAGCGCCACCCATTTTCCGGGCACCACAATGAGTGCTGCCATTGAAAAGGCTCCAATTGCAGTCCACAGATACATAATCAGCACTGCGCGGCGATGTGAGTGGCCCAGGTCCAAAAGCCGGTGATGGAGGTGCATCCGGTCGGCGTGGAACGGAGAGTGCCCCGCCCGCACCCGGCGCACCACCGCCAAAGACATATCAATAAGCGGCAGCAAAAGGGTGGCGACCGGCAGCAGTAGCGGCACAAAAGCAGGGACAGCCTGGGTGGCAGGCACCTGGGCAGGGTCGATGGTTCCCGTCACGATGATTGTGGCGGCAGCCACCATCAGGCCCAACACCATTGACCCGGCGTCGCCCATGAAAATACGGGCCGGGTGGAAATTATGGGGGAGGAATCCCACGCAAATCCCTACTAGGACGGCAACGACGGCGGTAGCTAACGAGGCGTAGTTCTCGGGCGAAACTGTACGGGTGAGCAGGTAGCAGTAGCCGAAGAACGCGAAGGCACCGATCCCCACCAAGCCTGCGGCCAGGCCATCCAGGCCGTCCACAAAGTTCACCGCATTCATCGCCGCTACCACCACCAGCACGGTGGTAATCAGTGAAAAACGCGAAGATCCAATGGTGAGGCCCGCGATGGGGAGGGTGACGAGCTGGACTCCCGACCAGGCCAGCACGCCGGCTGCCAGGATCTGCCCGGTGAGCTTCGTCATCCAGTCCAAATCCCAAATATCGTCGATGACGCCGAGCAAGCATACGATTGCGGCCGACCCCATAATTCCCCAGACGCGCCCGCCTTCGTTCAGCGCTCGCGAAAGATAGGACATTTGACTGCCGATACCAAGCGCACAGATTAGCCCGAGCATCATGGCCACTCCGCCCATACGCGGAGTGGGGATGGAGTGGACGTCGCGGGAGCGCACTGGCGTCCACGCGTGGACGGCAATCGCTAACCGGCGGGCAAGCGGCGTAGTCAGGTAAGTGACCGCCGCCGCCACCGCCATCAATAGGAGATACCCTTTCACGGACTCGACTTCCCGAAGGTTGGCGGCGTAGGCATCGGCGCCGGCTCAGTCTCAGCCGGAGCCGGTTCAGTTCCGACGGGCGCCGCCTCAGTCTCAGCCGGGGCCGACTCCGTCGATTCCGCAGCCGTCGGTTCCGTTGATTCCGCCTCCGTCGGTTCCGCGTGCTCCGGAGCCAACTCAGGTAACACCTTGGCCAGCGTCTGGGCGCTCAGCGCCCCTTCCCGCACAATCCGGGCCGGCTGGGTGCAACAGTCCACAATCGTGGAGGGTTCCTGGGTGCGACGCGGCCCGCCGTCCAGGTAGGTGGGCACGCGGAATCCAAAGTATTCTTCGGCCTCCTGCGCTGTCTGAGCAGCCGGCAACCCGGATCGGTTAGCGCTGGAGACTGCCAGCGGACCGGTCGCCCGCAGCAGTTCAAGGGCGAGGTCGTCGTCGGGCATCCGCAGGGCCACGGTGCCGAAAGTCTCCCCCAAATCCCAACTCAACGACGGGCGGGCCGGCAAGATAAGCGTAAGCGGGCCGGGCCAGAAGGCATCCGCGAGCGCCCGCGCACTGGGGGGCACCTCGGCGGCGAGCGCGTCCATCACTTCCGGTGCCGCCACCAGCACGGGCGGCGGCATATTGCGGCCGCGCCCCTTGGTGGAGAGCAGGAGTGAGACGGCCGCGGGGTCGAAGGCATCCGCAGCAATCCCGTACACGGTATCCGTGGGAATGACGACGACGCCGCCTCGTTTCAACGCATAGAGGGCGGCCTCCACGGCCGCCGACCGTACCGACTCATCCGCACAGTTATAGATCACGCCTCGATCCTCCCACTATCAGACCCTTGCTGTACACCTACCCGGGCGGACAGGAAGCGATCCCGCCCGGCAAGGTCGGCTAGAGTGTGGACGTCGTCCATCCCGGCGGCGACGGCGGCCTGCCGCATTTCCGGCCCTTGATCGTCATGGTGTTCGATGAGTACCCGCCCGCCAGGCGCAATGATGGTGGCTGCCGCCTGCACGCAGGCGCGGGGTAGGTCCAAGCCGTCCTCGCCCCCACCGTAGAGGGCGAGGGCGGGGTCGTGGCAGACCTCGCGGGGAAGCTGTTCGCCAGCCGGCAGATAGGGCGGGTTAGCCACCAGGAGATTCCCGCTAATGCCCGGGGGCAGAGCACGCACATCGGCCTGGATGAACTCCACCTGCGAGCCCATATCATCGAGCAGCGTCCGATAGCGCGCTAGATTCTCGCGCGCCAAACTGAGGGCCTGCGCATCGCAGTCCACAGCCACGACGCGCGCATGGGGCACCTGCGCTGCCATTGCCAGGGCGATCGCGCCAGACCCGGTACACAGATCAACTGCCTGCCGCTGTACGGCAGGCAGGGCGGCCAGCTCCAATACCCCTTCAGCTACAAGCAGTTCGGTTTCGGGCCGCACCACCAGAGCTCGCTCGTCGCACTGCAGGGTGAGGGGGCCGCACTGCATCCAACCAAGGATATGCTGCAGCGGTCGCCCGCTCAGACGCTCCTCAACCATCGCTCGTAAGCGCTGCATAGCGGCCGGCTCCAGAGCGGGCGCGAGGATCGGTTCGCCGCTGATAAGCTCCCCCACCAGGAGTTGAGCCTCGGCGGCGGGAGAATCGATCCCGCCGTCAGCGAGCATACGCGTGACGGCGGGAATGAGAATGCTCGGCCTACAGGCCCTGTTCCAGTCGATGCTGTTCATCTACGCGAATAGCTGATTCGATAACGGGCCCAAGATCGCCGTCGAGGACGGCGTCCAGGTTATACGCCTTATATCCGGTGCGGTGGTCGGCAATACGGTTTTCCGGGAAGTTATAGGTACGGATACGTTCGGAACGGTCCACGGTGCGCACCTGGGAGCGGCGGGCCTCTGCGGCGGCGGCGTCGGCTTCTTCCTTCCGCATCTGGGCCAGGCGGGCGCGCAACACGCGCATGGCTGCTTCCCGGTTTTGGATCTGGGATTTCTCGTTCTGCATCGACACCACAACCCCGGTGGGCAGGTGGGTGATACGTACGGCTGAGTCGGTGGTATTCACCGACTGCCCGCCCGGGCCGGAGGAGCGGTAGACGTCGATGCGCAGATCGTTCTCGTCGATCTCGATTTCACCTTCATCTTCCAGCTCTGGCAATACCAGCACCCCGGCGGCAGAGGTGTGGATCCGCCCTTGGGATTCGGTGACGGGCACCCGCTGTACCCGGTGGACGCCGCCTTCATATTTCAGGTGCGCCCATACGCCTTCTTCCGGCGTCACATTGCCCGAGGCCCGAATCGCGATAGTGGCGTCCTTATATCCACCAAGATCTGACCACGTCTCATTCATCATCGTGGCAGACCAGCCTTTTTGTTCCGCATATCGCAGGTACATGCGGGCCAGGTCGGCGGCAAACAAGGCCGATTCTTCGCCGCCTTCGCCGGCTTTGAGTTCCATAATGACGTCATTTGCGTCATCTGGGTCCCGCGGGAGGAGAACTTCACGTAACTGGGCTGCCGCGGTCGTAGCAGCGGCAGCAAGTTCCTCCGCTTCCGCGGCAAAATCCGGGTCCATCTTCCCCAGTTCACGAGCGGCTGAAAGATCCGAGGCTGCGGTCGTGAATTTCCGGTAGGCATTGACGATCCGCCCGAGTTCGGCATAGCGCCGCCCCACCTTGCGGGCTTGCTTTGGGTCGGAAAGGACAGCTGGGTCCGCCATTTTGGTTTCCAGCTCGCTGTGTTCAGCCAGGGCTGGCTGAGCCGAATTCACCAGTGCCTGTTCTTCACTGGACAGCTCCTGGTAGACCTGTTCATCCAGGCCCACATACTGTTCGGCCGCCATGAAAACTCCTTAAGAAAAGCCGGTATCTGCGCTAGTTTAGCGCGGGTGGATTCGCCGCCCGCCAACGAGTGGGATCGCCGTCTGCCACGACGTCGCCCTCTACTTTACCGCGCGGCATGTGCCCGCCGGTGCGGGGTGTGGATAATAGCGAAGACGCCGACCAAAGGCCGGCGTCCACAGCTGAGGAACCCTACTTCTTGCGCTTGCCGTAGCGAGCTTCGAAGCGGGCGACACGACCACCGGTGTCCAGAATCTTCTGCTTGCCGGTGTAGAAGGGGTGGCAGGCAGAGCAGACGTCGGCGCGGATAGATTCACCAGCAGTTGAGCGGGTGGTGAATTCGTTACCGCAGGTGCAGGTTACCGTGGTCACGGTGTAATCGGGGTGAATACCCGTCTTCATAATGTCTCCTTAAGGAATTCGAGGGACGCCGGGTCCCCATCGCCAGATGAGGTGAACCGGAACCGAAGGCCCATCTTTCCACTGCGCGGGCGGGCATTCAAGTTGATGCCCGCCGCCGCACATGTGGTGGTGGTCCTAGTTCATATCGCCGCTTTGACCTTCCCCACGGCTGGCCGGGGTGGTCTTGAGGATCGACATGAGAAATTCAGCGTTGGACTGGGTGTCACGCAGCTTGTTGAGCATAAGCTCCAGCGCCTGTTCCTTCTCCAGCCCGGCAATGAGACGGCGCAGCCGCCACATAATCTTCAACGCATCGGCCTGCACCAGTAGATCCTCGCGGCGAGTGCCGGAAGCGTTCACATCGACGGCCGGGAACATGCGCTTATCGGCGAGCTGGCGGGATAGGCGCAGCTCGGAGTTACCGGTGCCCTTGAACTCTTCGAAGATAACCTCATCCATCTTGGAGCCGGTCTCCACCAGTGCGGAGGCCAAGATGGTGAGTGAACCGCCGTCTTCGATATTGCGGGCGGCACCAAAGAACTTCTTGGG
Organism: Actinomycetes bacterium; assembly: GCA_023387755.1. Lineage (GTDB taxonomy): Bacteria > Actinomycetota > Actinomycetes > Actinomycetales > Actinomycetaceae > Bowdeniella. Next base: position 67,439 of record JAEWHO010000095.1, read on the forward strand.
CGGGTAGAGGGCGGAGGCATCCACACCACCGGAGAGGATACGCCCGGAGGCGGGCGCAGCCAGGTTGTAGGCACGTGATAGGCGGGTGAGCGAATCAAGGAGTACGACGACGTCACTGCCCAGCTCTACCAAACGCTTAGCCCGCTCAATAGCGAGTTCAGCAACGATGGTGTGGTCGGAGGCGGGCCGGTCGAAGGTGGAGGCAATCACCTCACCCTGGACCATGCGAGTCATGTCGGTAACTTCTTCGGGGCGCTCATCGACCAGCACCACCATGAGGTAAACCTCGGGATTATTCTGCTTAATCGCGTTGGCGATCTGCTGCATAATAATCGTCTTACCGGCCTTAGGTGGCGCCACGATCAGGCCACGCTGGCCCTTACCGATGGGTGCAACCAGGTCGATCATACGCGGGGTGATGGCCTTCGCATTAGTTTCCAGGCGCAGATGCGAATCCGGGTAGAGCGGGGTGAGCTTACCGAAGTGCGGCCGCTGCCGAGCTTCTTCCGGATCCATCCCGTTCACAGATTCCACCGACACCAGCGGATTGTACTTTTGCCGCTGCGAACGCCGGTCATCTTCACGCGGTTGGCGAATATAACCAATAACGGCGTCACCGCGGCGCATCCCGTACTTCTTCACCTGGCCCAGGGTGACGTACACGTCATTCTCGCCAGGCAGGTAACCGGAGGTGCGGACAAAGGCGTAGTTGTCGAGGATGTCCAAGATGCCGGCCACACGGATGAGGACGTCATCCTCGCTCACCTCGACTGGCTGGTCATCCATCCGGCCGCGGCGGCGGCGATCCCGATCCCGCCCGCGATCACGATCCCGATCCCGGCCCCGTCGGCGGTTGTTCCGATCATTGCGATCGTTGCGATCTCCGCGCTGCCGGTCATTACGGCGCTGGTAGGGGCGGTCGTCGTCATCATCGGAGTCGCGGCGTTCGCGTTTGCGCGCGGCCGCTTCTTCAAGGGCTTCCAGGGTGGGGATGGAGTCATCGCGTTGCTCGCCGTTGTCGCGGCGGCGCGGGCTTTCGTTCGCGTCCTCATCCCCGCGGCCACCACGCCCCTTGGGGCCGCGGCGATTGCGCTCGCTGTGGCGACGCGTCGGCCGCTCGTCATCACCGTCGTGTGACCGGCCGCTGCCAGCGGGGCGGTCATTTTCTGTTGGCTGCGCCGAAGTCTGAGTGGGGAGGTCAGCATCGTTCTGCGCAGACTGTGAACGAGGTTGCTGCTGTGGCTCGCTAACAGCCGCCGAGTTCCCCTTGCGCTGGGAACCACGTACCTGGCGGATTTCAGAGATCAGATCGGGACGCCGCTTTTTCTCCGTGGCGATACCAAGCTGCTGAGCTAAATCCTGCAACTCGGACAGTCGCATAGCCGAAAGCGGACGTGACTTCTGCGGCCGGGTTTCATCCGCAGCCGTGGGCTGGTCGGTCACTAGTTTCCTGTTCCCCCGGCAAGACAGTAAGCGCCGGGATTATATGAAGAAAATTTGAGAGTTTAACTCCCAAGCACCGTCACTCACCGACGCTCAGAGGCCGGTGTGGTGCTCATTCGGTTGTTAGCCTAACACCTTGCTCCGCTGGTGTCGATAGGCAGGGGCCATACTCGCCACCGTTGCCGGCGCAGCGCCGCCGTCGTCAATGGATCTATCTGCCCAAAGACCAGGACGCTCGGGCCCGCGCCGGAGATCACGGCGGGCAGGCCCCGTGAACGCAACCGCTCCACGACTTGCAGGGATTCAGCCAACACTTCGTGCCGGTAGGGCTGGTGCAGGCGGTCCTCCGTGGCCTGGTAGAGCAGTTCGGGATGGAGCAGCCCCTGAGTTAAGAGCACCGCACGGGCCACGTTAAAAGCCGCATCATCATGCGGAATCTGTGCCGGTAGCAGATGGCGGGCGCGCGAGGTTGAGACCTCGAATCCGGGCACCACCATCGTTACCGTGAGCTCGGGATCATAGGGCAGCGCAATACTTTGGGCAGCTCCATCTTCTGGCCATGCCAAACGCACACCCCCATAAACAGCGGGCGCTGCATTATCGGGATGCCCTTCCATTTCGGTGGCCAACTGGAATACGTGGTCCAGGCCCAGCGCATCCTCGTCATGAACAAGTTCACGCGCAACCATGAGCCCGGCCACCACAGCGGCCGCAGAGGACCCCAGCCCCCGCCCGTGCGGGATGGCGTTACGGCAAGTCACCTGGAATCCAGCCTGTGGCGCCCCGGCGAAATCCAGGCCGATCCGGATGGCACGGACCACCAGATGATCGTCGTCGGTGGGAACCTTACCGGCCCCCTCCCCGGTCACCTTCACTTCCGTGGGCCCGGCGACGGCGCGCACCTGCACCCGGTCACGCAACTGTAAGGCAAGGCCTAAACAGTCATAGCCCGGCCCCAGGTTGGCACTCGTAGCGGGAACGGATACCTCCGCGGTATCACGCCGAATCGTCACGACCTCACCTCAACTGCAATTGGCGGGCGGCCACGTCAAGATCAGCGGGAACAACGGTCGGTTCGGGGTCGCACTCCCCCAGCGCCGTCGCCGTATCTTTCAGGCCGTTACCCGTAACAGTACAGACCACCAGGCTCCCTGCGGGTACCTGCCCGGCTTCGGCGCGCCGCAATAGTCCGGCCACGGAGGCAGCGGACGCCGGTTCCACGAAAACCCCGACCTCGCGAGCTAGGAACTGCTGGGCCGCCAGGATTTCCTCATCACTGACCGCCGCAATGAGCCCACCCGAATCATCCCGGGCGGCCACCGCATAATCCCAGGAGGCCGGGTCACCAATACGAATGGCGGTAGCAACCGTCTCCGGATGAGCCACCGGCCCGCCCTGAACGAAGGGGGCTGCCCCGGCTGCCTGGAAGCCCCACATGGCCGGCACCCGGTCTGTCACTGCTGCCCGCCGCGCGGTGGGGTGGTCGAAACTGGAGGCCACCTGCCGGCCCGCATACTCGTTATATCCCATCCAGTAGGCGGAGATATTGCCGGCATTCCCCACCGGCAGGGCGTGAATATCCGGGGCCCGGCCGAGCATATCGACGATCTCGAACGCGGCCGTTTTCTGCCCCTGGAGGCGGTAGGGGTTCACCGAATTAACCAGCGCCACCGGGTAGGCGTCACTGAGTTGACGCACCAGGCGCAGGCAGTCATCGAAACTACCGTCCACACTGACCAGCTCCGCCCCGTGCACGATTGCCTGGGCGAGTTTCCCGGCCGCAATCTTGCCCGCCGGGAGCACGACGATACAGCGAAGCCCAGCCCGCACGGCGTAGGCAGCCGCCGATGCGGAGGTGTTCCCGGTGGAGGCGCATACCACCGCCTCGGCCCCTTCCTCGACTACCCGGGTGATCGCCGTCGTCATTCCCCGGTCTTTGAACGATCCGGTGGGGTTGGCTCCTTCCACCTTGATATACACCTCGGCCCCGGTGCGCTCATTGAGGGCGGGGGCGGCTACCAGCGGGGTGCCGCCTTCATTGAGGGTGATGATGGTGCCCTCCGGGTTGATCGGCAGACGGTCGGCGTATTCCGCGATAATTCCGCGCCAGGGATGTGCCATGACGGGCCTTTCTATAGGAGTGAGTTAGGGGCGGGCGAGGCAATTATGGGCAGTTCGCGGTGCGGCGGCGGGCACCAGTGCGCCCCGGTGGTGATCTCCTGCGCCACCGTGACCACGTCGGCCAGGACCGCGCTGGCGGTTGCCGCTCCCCCGGCTCCGGCCCCGGTGAAGGTGAGCGGCCCGGCCCCGCGCGCCTGCACGGTGATCGCATTCATCGGGCCATCGATTGCGGCCAGCGGGTGGGCGCGTTCCACCCGCGTGGGGGCTACCGCGACGACGGCGCCGGCGCCTTCGCGCCGGGCGTGCGCCACCAGTTTCATCACCTGCCCGTCCCGCTCCGCAGCGGCGAGGTCTTCCGGCTGTATCTGCGTGATTCCGCACGTATCCACCTGGTCCAGGGTGACGCGGGTGCGGAAGGCGGCGCTGGCCAGCAACGCGATCTTGGCGGCCGCATCGTAGCCTTCCACATCGGCGGTTGGGTCTGCCTCGGCAAACCCTTCCTTTTGGGCGTAAGCCAGCGCCTCCGCATAGCTCCGCCCCTGCGCCATCAGCCCCAGGATGACGTTCGTGGTGCCGTTAATAATGCCGCTTATCGATTCGATCTCGTCCCCGGCCAGGCTGCGCTCCACTGCCCGCACAATCGGGATCGCTCCGGCCACGGCGGCTTCATAGGCTAGGGTGACGCCGGCGTCGCGGGCGGTATCGAATAGTTCCGGGTGAGTGGCGAGGAGTGCTTTATTGGCGCTCACCACGCTCGCGCCCTGTCTCATGGCGGTCTCAATCAGGTCGCGTGCGGGGTTCAGCCCGCCCATGACTTCCACGACGATATCGGCGTCGGCAATAACTGCGGCGGGGTCGTCGCTGAGGAGGGCGGGGTCGATTCCGGGGCGGGGTTTAGCCAGGTTGTGGACGGCAATCCCGGTGAGTTGCAGCGGCCGCCCAATCCGGGCGGTAAGCTCGTCGGCACGTTCCCGCAGCCCGGCGACCACGGCACTGCCAACGGTGCCGCAACCAAGCAGGCTCAGGCGAATGGGGGCGGGATTCACTGCAGGTGCCATGACC
>JAEWHO010000063.1 GCA_023387755.1 Actinomycetes bacterium
TTCCGCGCTCGTCCATTCACCGAGGATGAACCGGCGGAACCACGCGCCAGTGAATTCGCGTTCCTTCGCGGCCACGTAGTCGGCGGATAGGCCGGGGTTGTCGGTCATGCGGAAATGCCACACGCCCCAGCCGAGCGCGTCCTGCTGGTCCAGGTACCGGGTTTTGAACCAGTGTCGAGGATTGTCCGGGTTCGTTGTGCCGTATAGGCGGGCCCCGGTGACGGAGAGGCGGCCGAGGAGCTGCACGAAGAAAGGTTCTTTGATCGTGGTGATCTCGTCGACGTAGGCTCCGGCGAGGGTGACGCCGCGTAGTTTCTCTTCTGCTTGCGCGTCGTTCACGCCGAACAGGTAGACGGGTCGTCCCATGATGGTGGCCTGGGTGGTGGTGTTGCAGTAGTCGCATAGGGCGGGGTGGAGTTGTCGGAGGGGTTCGAGGACGTTGCGGCGGATGCTGTCGGTGGTTCGTCCTACAATGCCGATCCCGCCGGGTGGGGCGTCGTTGTGGAGCCAGTGGGTGAACGCGATGAGGCTGGCGATGGTTTTGCCGGAGCGGATGGAGCCGTGCCAGATGTTCACGGGCTGGGTGGATTCCCGGATAGAGGTGAGTTGTTTTCGGGAGAGTGGCATTTCACACGTTGTTTGGGGGGGTAACCAATTCGATAATAGGGGCGCGTGCCCCTATACTTATAAGCGTGAAGCCAAGACTTCGCAAGTTGTTTGAACAACTAAACAGGAGGGAAGATGAAGGAAATACCCCTTCTCGACCTCGTGAACACGGCCCTCGGAGCCGCGGCGCTAGCAGTCAGCTGCTACCAGCTGTACCTCAGCAAACGCCGCCCGCCCCGCCACCGTAAGTAACGAAAGCCCCGCCGCCGGAAATATGCGACGTATCTCCGGGAGCGGGGCCCTCCTCCTAACCCTACCAACAAGAAAGGACCCCGCTATGAGCACGCGTAAACACGCCGCCCTCACACTCACAGTAGCCGCGCTAGTCGCCGTCGTATTCGCTATCTCCATGCACGCCTGGCCCACCTGGCTAACCGCTGTCCTGTGGGCCGCGTGGGGGATTGGCGTCGGCTATGCCTTCACAACACTTGCTGAAACGCAGCATCGAGGCGGCCATGACTAGCTACTACATGGGCTTGAGCGACATCGCGGCCCACCTCGGACTCGCCCGCAAAACAATCAGTAATTACGCGGACAAAGGGATGCTCCCCCCGCCCGACGTTGTCGTGGGACTGGGTGGCTCCGGCACGCGCGGCTGGAAACAGTCAACAATCGACGAATGGCAGGCATCCCGGCCTCGCGCTGGCCGATAAACCACGGTGCCCCGCGCGTGCGTGCTGTGCGTGCTGCAATGACCTAGTTATGACCGCGCGTAAGTCATAATTAGGTCATAATTGAGGTACGTCCGTTACGAGGTTAGGAGCGCCGATGCCCCGCGAAGTGTTCGAGCCGAGGTCTCGCTGCCAACCTCGGACGCACCTCTCGACAAGGAACACGGGAAACATGAGCACTGCTTGGATCAGCATCTTCGCTGCGGCCTTGACGGTATGGACTGCGGCCCTAGGGAATACCGCCGCCGCTATCGCCTCCGCTGCACTTTTGGTAGTTGCTACCGGCGTGAGCCTGACGGCGGGAAAGGTTACACGCGATGAAGCGCTACCTTTCGCGGAGTGAGTTTGCCGCCCGGATCGGCGTAAAAACACCCACATTGTGCCGATATAAGCTGCCAGAACCAGATGTGATGATCGGCCCCGATGCGCGCCCGACCTACGGGTGGACGGCGGAAACTATCGACAAGTGGAATGCGAGTAGACCCGGGCGAGGAAACCGCCGCGTTAACTCTAGTAACGGCTAGGCTATCGGCGTCTGTCTCTGGGGTTCGAATCCCTTACTCTCTGCGTTGTGCTCCTCCCGGGATCGCCCGGGAGGAGCTTCGCTTTTTCACTGCTGCAGAGTGGAGCGCGTTTACTCACTCGTCGGTACCGGCAATGCATACGAGCGAGAATCGGCACTCTCCACCGGATTCCGCTGTCGTTTGGGGGTAAAAATCAGACCAACCCATCACTTCGGTCTCCCTCCATTAGGAATTTCGTGCAGGCGAAACCTATACTGGGGGTATGTCGATCCGTAACATTTTTCGAACTGTTGCTGCTGTTAGCTGTCTAGCCCTGAGCATGAGCGCATGCAGCGTTGCCAATCCACCAGAGAATCGAGAGACGGCGACGGCGTCGAGCGCGGCGTCGTCGGAAAGTGGGAAACCGGTTGTTCTGACCACCTTCACGGTGATCGCCGATATTGCCAGCGCGGTGGCCGGTGACCACCTCGACGTCCGCTCCATTACGAAACCCGGGGCCGAGATCCACGATTATGAGCCGACGCCGGACGACATCAAGCAGGCCACCAAAGCCGATCTGATCCTGGAAAACGGGCTCGGGCTGGAGCGGTGGTTTAAGCAGTTCGTGCAGAACTCCAACGCGCCCACCGTGAACCTCACCGAGGGGATCGAGCCTATTAATATCGCTGAGGATGCCTATGCCGGGCAGCCGAACCCACATGCATGGATGAGCCCCAGCAATGTGCAGGTATATGTGGATCATATGGTGGAAGCCTTCAGCAAGCTTGACGGCGCTCATGCTGAAGAGTTCAAGGCCAATGGGGAGGCCTATAAGGCCAAGCTGCAAAAAGTTAAAGACGATATGGTCTCCGAGCTCGCGAGCGTTCCCGAGTCGCAGCGTGCGCTGGTCACCTGTGAGGGCGCCTTCTCCTACCTGGCTAAGGACGCCGGCCTGACCGAAGGGTACCTGTGGCCCGTCAACGCCGATAATGAGGGTACCCCGCAGCAGGTTGCTAAGACAGTATCATTTGTGCAAGAGCACCGGGTTCCGGCGGTTTTCTGTGAATCCACGGTTAATGACAAAGCCATGCAGCAGGTCGCATCCGAAACCGGTGCCACCTTTGGCGGCGTCCTCTACGTTGACTCCCTGACCGAGGCCGGAGGGGAGGCACCCACCTACCTCGACCTCATCACCTACGATGCCACCACGATTACCAACGCTTTGACTGGTAAGGCAGGCAAGTGAGTACATCACAACCGATGCTTGACGTCCACGACGTCAGCGTTCGCTACGGCTCCGTGCGTGCGTTAGAGCATGTATCGCTCACGCTCGCGCGGGGCCGGATCGCGGGGCTCATCGGCATGAACGGATCCGGCAAATCCACACTATTCAAAGCGATTATGGGTCTGCTCCCACTCGATACCGGCCGCGTCCTTATCGACGGCGAGCCCGCCCATATCGCCCGCCGCGACTCACTGGTCGGCTACGTACCCCAAGAAGAAGCGATCGACCGCGACTTCCCAATCTCCGTACACAACGTCGTCATGACCGGGCGTTACGGCACGATGGGGTTCTTTCGCCACCCACGCGCCGCCGATCGTGCCGCTGTCGCCGACGCTCTCGAACGCACCGGCATGACCGACCTCGCCAACCGCCAAATCGGGCAGCTCTCCGGCGGGCAACGCAAACGCGCCTTCGTGGCTCGCGCTATCGCCCAGGGGGCACAACTGCTGCTGTTAGATGAGCCATTCGCGGGGGTAGATAAAACCAGTGAGGCCGCCATATCGCGGCTTTTGCGGGAACTTTCCGACGACGGCTGCACCATCCTCATCTCCAGCCACGACATCAAATCCCTCAGCGCGCTGGCACCGGAATCGGTCTTGCTCAATAAGACGATCATCGCCAACGGGCCGACTGACGGCATCCTCACGCCCGAGAATCTCGCCCAAGCCTTCGCCACCAATGTGAACACCTCAGCGGAGATAATGCGATAACCGTGCTTGAACTACTGACCGAACCTTTCCAATACGCCTTTATGGCCAACGCCTTCCTCGTCGCCACCGCGGCGGCGCTCGTCTGCGCGCTGCTGTCCTGCTGGCTGGTCCTGATCGGATGGTCGTTGCTAGGCGACGCCGTCTCCCACGCCGTCCTGCCCGGCGTGGTGCTGGCCTATATGTTCGGTGCGCCCTTCACCATTGGCGCGCTGATCGTTGGCCTAATCGCCGTCGTCCTCATCGGTACGGTCCGCGATACCACCCGCGTGAAGGGGGACGCGGCTATCGGCGTCGTCTTCACCGCATTCTTCTCCATCGGGTTGATTCTCAAATCCCTCTACCCCTCCAATACGGACCTCAACTCGATTATTTTCGGCAACGTCCTGGGTATTTCACCGACCGACCGGATCCTCGTACTCTCCCTCGCCGTGCTGGTCAGCGCCATTCTCATCGCTAAACGGCGAGACTTCACCCTCTACGCCTTCGATCCCGTTCACGCCCACGCCATTGGGCTGCGCCCCAAGTTGATCGGCGCGCTGCTGCTATTCGTGCTGGCGCTGACCACGATTGTGGCCCTGCAGGTGGTCGGCGTAATCCTGGTGGTAGCCATGCTTATCATTCCCGGAACCACGGCGTACCTCCTCACCGACAAGTTCGGGGTTATGCTGGCGATTTCCGGTGCGGTGGCCGTGGTGTGCACCGTGACTGGGTTGTATATCGCCTATTGGACGAATGCCTCCCCGGCCGGGTGGATCGTGGTGTGCCAGGCGACGGCGTTTGCGCTCGCCTATCTGGGAGCGCCCCAGCACGGCATCATCGCGAAGAAACTCCGGGACCGGAACGCCACGCGAAGCGCCGCGTAGATCGCAGTATTCGACCCTCGCTGTGCGTGCCCAAGCAGCTTGGCCCCTGGTAATCAAGCGACCGTCATTTGGCGGGGAACGGAGGGGCAGGCGTAGGATTCTGCGTGACCATAGTTGGTGGCTAAGCGCCGCCGTCGTCAAGAGTAAAGAAGATACGAATGTCTCGACCATCTGGTCCCCACACTGCCACCGTCCGTGAACTGACCCTGCGGGGAATTATCCTGGGTGGAATCATCACCCTGTTCTTCACCGCAGCCAATGTGTATCTCGGCTTAAAAGTAGGGCTCACCTTCGCGACCTCGATCCCGGCCGCCGTCATCTCCATGGCGGTGCTGCGCTGGTTCAAGGACCATTCGGTGGTCGAAAACAATATCGTGCAGACGATCGCCTCCGCCGCTGGTACGCTCTCCGCCATTATCTTTGTATTACCCGGGCTGGTTATCGTGGGGTGGTGGACGGGCTTCCCGTACTGGTCCACCATGACGCTGTGCGCTATCGGCGGCACCCTCGGCGTCATGTATTCCATTCCGCTGCGGCGTGCGCTCGTCACCGACTCAGACCTTCCCTACCCCGAAGGCGTCGCCGGCGCGGAAGTTCTCAAAGTCGGGGACTCCCAGGGCGGGGAAGAGGAAAATAAGCGCGGCCTGCGCGTCATTATCGTGGGGGCACTCACCTCGGTAGGATTCTCCATTTTGACGGCGCTGAAAGCCGCTGCCGGTTCCCTTTCCGCCACCTTACGCATCGGTAGCGGCGGCACCATGTTCGCCACCGGGCTCAGCTTCGCCCTCATCGGCGTCGGCCACCTCGTGGGCCTGACCGTGGGTATTGCCATGCTCATCGGAATGGCGATCTCCTACGGCGGTCTGCTGCCGTACTTCTCCAGCGGCCGCCTGCCCGAGGGTGACGCCAGCGAAGCAATCTCCACGATCTTCGCTCAAGATGTGCGTTTTGTGGGCGCCGGTACCATCGCGATTGCCGCCGTATGGACGTTCATTAAAGTCATCGGCCCCATTATTAAAGGGATTCGCGACGCCGCTGCATCTACGGCCAAACGCCGCGCCGGCACTGACGTGCCCGTAACCGAACGGGACCTGCCGCTCAGCATTGTTATCGGCGTGATCCTAGCGTCAATGCTCCCCATCGCTTTCATTCTCTGGCACTTCCTCCAAGGGGCCCCGATCGCACATAACACGTTTATTCTGATCACCGTCTCGGTACTGTTTGTGCTGCTCATCGGCCTGGCAGTCGCCTCAGTGTGCGGCTATATGGCGGGACTAATCGGGGCGTCAAACAGCCCGATTTCCGGCGTCGGAATTATCGTGGTGATCGCTGCAGCACTCATTATTAAAGCCGTACACGGCGGCGATGCCAGCGAAACCACCGCACTGGTGGCCTACACGATTTTCACTGCGGCCGTCGTCTTCGGCGTAGCCACCATTTCGAATGACAACCTCCAAGACCTCAAAACCGGTCAGCTCGTTGGCTCCACCCCGTGGAAGCAGCAGGTGGCGCTGATCATCGGCGTCGTCTTCGGTTCACTCGTCATTCCTCCGATCCTCACCTTGATGAGCAGCGCCTTTGGTTTTGTGGGTGCTCCAGGCGCCGGGCCGAATGCCCTGCCCGCGCCCCAAGCCTCCCTGATTTCCTCACTCGCCCAAGGCGTTCTGGGGGCCGACATTAACTGGGGCCTCATCGGATTGGGGGCGCTAATCGGGGCGGTAGTTATCGCCATTGATGAAACCCTGAACCGGACCACCCGCTTTGCGCTGCCGCCGCTCGCCGTCGGCATGGGCATGTACCTGCCGATGACCGCCACCCTGCTCATCCCCATCGGCGCGGCACTCGGCGTCGCGTACAACCGCTTCACCACGCGGCTACGTGACCCAGAAAAGGCGCAGCGCTTGGGCGTACTCCTGGCAACCGGCCTGATCGTCGGCGAGTCACTGTTCGGGGTGGCCTTCGCGGGCACCGTCGTGCTAGTCGGTAATGAGGAGCCGCTCGCGATTGTCGGTGATAGTTTTGCTACCCCCGCAATGGTGATTGGGATTGCCGTTTTCGCGGGTATGATCGCTGTGCTCTACCGCTGGCTGAAGGGCCAGGCGCGCTGACAGCCAGCTGTGCAAGACCTTAAGCACCCCGGCGTCGTCGTTACTTGGGGCGCAAAAGCGGGCGGTGGCCTGCACACTCGGGTGGGCGTTCGCCATCGCAAATGACCATTCCACGGCTTCTAGCAGCGGCAGATCGTTGAGGTAATCGCCGAATGCCGCCACCTGCGCGGCGTCGATCGTCAGATGACTCATCAAGGTGCGTACCGCCCGCCCTTTATCGCAGGAGGCCGCAAACATATCTACCCAGTCGGGCGAGGACTGCGCCAGTGTGTAGCCGTGTAGCTCACTGCCGGCTTGCCCGTCTCCGTCCTGCTCGTCGCCGGCGCTTCTGCTTCCCATCCGTTGCGCCAGCCGCGAGTGCGCCTGCGCGGCCTGCTCGGGGGCGTAGACGGCTACCTTTACCGGCTCCGCATCCACCTCCAGCAGGTCATCTACCGGCTCGATAGTGGCATAGTACGGGGCTGCTGCCTTCAGAAACTGTGGGTCTGTACTTTCCACATAGGCGACCTCGGGGGTACACCAAATCGCGTGGGTTCCGGCCCCGAGTTCCCGGGCATTCCCGACGACGGCGCGTGCCGCCTCCCGCGCCACGTATTCGGCGCCAATAACGGTTCCCCGGTACATGCATACGGCGCCGTTCTCGGCGATGAAGGTGCCCAGGGACGGGAACTCGCGCTGCAAAGACGCGAGCTGCCGACCGGATGCGGGCACGAAGAGAATACCCCGGGCGGCTAGGTCCGCGATGAGGTCAGGTAGGCCCGCCGGTTGCTGGCTCTTGCTGGTGAGCAGAGTGCCGTCCATATCTGAGACGACCAGGCGAAGGTCGGCCTGGAGGAAAGTGGGCGAGACGGTGGTGGACATTAGCGCCCAAAGATCCGCGAGAACAGGCCCTTCTTCTTGGCCGGCTTCTCCTCGTCGCGCTGCGGCTGGGGTTGCGGAGCCGGGGCCGGGGCTGGCTCGGGTTGCGCAGCGGCGACGTCCGGTTCGGTCGCCGCTGGGGCAGGCTGCTCCGGCTCGGGCTGCGGAGGTGCAGGTTGCGCAGGTACTGGCTGGGGCTCTGGTGCGGGTTGTGTGGGAGCGGGCTGTGTGGTTTTCGGCTCTGCCGCTGCTGGAGTCTTTGCTGCCTGCCCTTGCTGTGTGGCAGTGCCAAGCGACAGTTTGATCCCGGTGATCGACCCGTTGGTAAGAGTGATAAGCGCTGCCCCGTCGCTAGCCGAGAGAGTGACGGTATCGCCGTCGTCGGTAAAACCGAAACCACGGATGGAGGCGTACTCGCGTAGGGCGCGGCGATGGTCACTCACCGGTGTCGTACTGAGAGTTTGCGCGATAACAGAGCCGAGGTTGTGAACCTGTGCCGGGCCAAGGTTGACGGGCGTATTTTCCAGCAGGAACCACACTTCGGTGTGCGGGCCCGAGCTCACCGGATAGTGCGCCCAAATGCCGCTCACAGCTTTGGCGGCGAGTGTGAGAGCTAGAGGCAGCCACGGGGTATCTGCCAGTTCGAGCTGTTCGGTAGTGATCTCGCTGACGTCGGCGGCGCGGTCACGCACGGCCTGGGCGGTGGCGACGACCGGGGTGGGGAAGTTGTTGATATTGTCCCATCCCCAGTGCCAGGTGTTGGACTGGGCGGAAACGGTGCCGAGCAGATGTGGACGCGTCGCAATCGCAGTAGGCGAGTCACCGTTGAAAGTAATGGTCGGATTTTCGCTGAGATCAACTTGATAATCCGGGCTGCCGAGGGCTTCTTCGAGGGCAAGCTGGGTTTCGGCAGACATAAAGGCGGCACGGTCAACAAGAGCTGCTAGGTCCATATTTATCAGTGTAGTAGGTGGCGAAGTGGCCTGGGTGGTGCGGTGCCCGGGTAACAGGCAGCGCCCCGACCCAGGGAGGAAGGGTCGGGGCGCCTCACCAGTCTGGACGGCTCGCGGAGTGAGACGATCCGTCCTGTCCGTCTTTCCCCTCAGTCAGACGGCCTATCCATGCGACCGGAACGACGCCATGTCTCATCGTTCCTCAAGGCGATTCCAGCGGGTTTTGCCTCGCTGTTTGCCTTGTGACTATTACTTTGCTGCCTGAACCTTGGAGGAAGCTGAAAACGCTTCCAAAGTCCGCTGCGAGTTTTTCGCTCGCGCCGTAGCGTGGCAGAATGACGGCGTATTAAAACGCGTAAATCCCGCTATTTGGGCCGCAGTGAGGAGCGTAATGTCGAGCGGATCACCCCGCGTCGGTCTGTTGGCTGGCTACCGAGATTTGTTCTCCCTATCCGGCCACGCTTTTGTCATCGTTGGTTTCATTGCCCGCCTGCCCCTGGCGATGGCCCAGATGGGCATTTTGCTTATGGTCACCGCTGCCACCGACTCCTACACCGCCGGCGGTACCTGCGCTGGGGCGCTCGCAATTGCCAACGCGGTGGGAGCCCCGATGGCGGGAGCGCTGACCGATCGTATCGGGCAACGCAACGTCGTCGTCGTGCAATCGCTGGCCTCCGGGATAGGGCTGGCGGTGCTGGTGTTCCTCACCCGCGCGGGCTACGCCTGGCCCCTGCTCGCCGCCGGGGCCGCGGCCGCCGGATTTTTCCTTCCCCAAATCGGCACCCTCGCGCGCATTCGTTGGCGGGAGATCGTCACGCACGACGGCGAGATTAACCGACGCCGACTAAACGTGGCATTCTCCTGGGAAGGTGCGGGCGACGAAGCCAGTTTCGTGCTCGGGCCGGCAACGGTCGGTGTAATTACCGCGATCCTGTCTGCCCAGGTAGCGGTGCTGACCGCCGCGATTATTGTGCTGATATTTGGGCTGGCGTTCGCGCTGCATCCCACGGCGCGGCTCGTGCCCGGCCACGCCGGGGCAAGTAACAGCGGGGCCCGCGCTATATCGACCATTGCCGGGCTCATGATTGCCTGCCAGTTCCTAGTGGGCACCATGTTCGGCTCCGTACAGACGGGGACCGCGGTATTGGCGCGCTCGGCGGGGCATGACGGCGCGGCCGGGCTGCTGCACGGGCTACTCGGGCTGGGGTCGGCAATTGCCGGCTTGGCGCTCGCGGCACTACCGGAGCGATTCAGCTACCCCCAGCGCGCGCGGGTGTTTTCTGTGGCACTGCTAGTATTGGCCCTGCCGCTGCTGCTGGTTCATTCGCTCGGCACTCTGGCACTGGTACTCGCCGCGATGGGATTTGCTATCGCGCCCTTGATGATCACGAATTTCTCGGTTGTAGAGCAGGTAACCCCGCCGACGCGCCTGGGCGCAGTCATGACCATCTTGGCTGCGATTACTGGCCTCGGGTATGCGGCCGGATCGTCGACGGCGGGGCGACTCGCCGACTGGGGCCTGACCGCCGTGGTTAACGGGCATGTACTCGGCGGCTACTCGCCCGCCTTCGCGGTGACGATCGTGGGTGCGTGCCTGGCGGCGGTAGTCTCCTTCGCGGCCGCCCACATGCTTGGGCGGTGGCACCGCACTGCGGGGGAGTTTTAGCGCTCCTGGTAGAATTGTTAATCGCCCGTCTGAGCAGCAGTAGCAGCCGGTGCGCCCCGATCTGCTTGCGCCAAGCGGAGCGCCGCGAAAGTGGATCGCGCTATGTGTCCTCTTTCAAACTGGAATCTCTGGCGGCAATGTTGTGCGCAGCATAGTATGAATACGAACAGGGTATATATTCAGAACGGGTGAGGGCAATGGAGCTAGATAAGTACACCGCCCAGGTGGGAGCCCGGGTGAAAAAATTCCGCGATATTTGCGGCATGCAGCAGAGTGACCTCGCGGAGCGGGCAGGAGTTTCCCAAGCCACCGTTTCCCGTATTGAGCGTGGTACGGGAGTTGTGGATGGAGCTGTAGCTCTCCGCTTGTCTGCCGCACTGGGGGTAGGACTCGAGGCATTGATCGGTCCGGCGATGATGGAATCCGAAGTTGTCGCTGCGGCTCGCCCAGGTGCTGATACGGCTGGGATGGTAGAAATGCGGAGAGTGGCACGAGAGTATTTGGCTGACCTTCGTCGAGTGTCGCGCTCGTGAGCGGGGAGACTGAGGGCCGGCAAGCAGCCGAGCGATTCCGCGTCGAACATCAGTTGGGGACCGCGCCGATCTCGGATATTAACGACCTGGCCGACTATATTGGCGTTGATATTGTCTACGTCAATGCGGCCGATAGTGAGCACGGTTTGCTCGCTAAGGACACCCGTTCGGGGGCTTCCGTAATTGTGGCTAATGGTGGTCTTCCGGTGGCGCGGTTGCGATCAACAATTGCCCATGAGGTGTGCCATTATCTGCATGATGAAGATTTGGGAATGCACGATGAATTCCTGTATACCAGCGCATCTGAAACTAGAGCGAACGCTTTTGCGCGGCACCTCTTGCTGCCGCTGAAGGCGGTCAGAGAAGCTCGGAAGGCGTGTTCAGAGCTCAACAACGAAGAACTTTTGAACTGGTGTGTGCGGCGCTACCGAGTTTCTCCTGAAATTGCTGCTTACCAGCTAAATAACACGAAGATCATTGGTGATGAAGAGTGCGCGGAACTGAAAAAATATCGCACGAGAGATCTGGCAATTCGCTATGGGTGGAGGCAAGAGTTAGACGATCATAGTTCTGACGAATCCAGGCAGCGTGGGGGCACTAGGTTAAAGGAGCTGGCGACACGCGCATATTTGGAGGGACGGCTCCCAGCCCAAGAATTGGCGGCCATTACCGGGCTTTCGTTGGACGTCATTACGAGTGATCTCGCGAGCCCGGCGTGTCCGTTACGTGCGGACACCGACGAGGACGATCTGAGTAACGACGATCTCTCGGACCTTCTATGACCCTTATTATTGACGCTAGTTCTTGCATTCACTTTCTTGCTGCCGGCCAGCAGAATATTCTTATCCAGTTCGCAGCAAAGCTCAATGCAAAATTGGCTGTCAGTGAGTGCGTCAATGAGGAAATCAAGCGCACGCTGGAAACGCGTAAATTTGTACGCACGGGAGGATTGAAGCGGTGGAACTCAATGTCCTCCCGGGTTCAGCTTCTATCCGACGAGCTCAACCGGAGTTCCGCACTGCACCAGGCTCTTATAGACCTTCACAACAGTGACAGCCGCGCTAACTCGTCGCTAAATCAGCGGCTGACGGAGAGTAGAGACCTCGGAGAATTCCTGTCAGTCGGTCACGCGCTCAAGTTCGCTCGCGAAGGCGTGACCGTTATTGTTGTTGTTGATGATAGATACGGTCGCAAACTTGTGAAGAATGCGCAGCAAATACTGAGGATTGAGGGCGGCTCTGCACGCAATATTAGATTGGCCGATACGCGGCTTTTAGTTGAGACGTCAGAGCCACAATGGCGCAGCCGAAAGGATCGTGCTCAGACTGTAACAGTGGCTGAGGTGATTGCAGACATGGAGAGGTTTGGCGACACCATTCCAGATTGGTCCTGATGCCAAAATAGGGCGTTGGCAGGAGGGGTTAGATCCAGGAGCTGAGCCACATGTGCGAGCGCCAGAACCAGGTGGGAACCTGCATACCCGTCCAGATGGGCAGGAAGTATACGAACATCACCGCGACTACCGCGACGGCGCTAAACCAGATGATCTTGGAGCGGCGCGGTAGGGACGCAGCCGGATCAGTCGCATTGGTGAGCGTTGAGACGGGCGCTCCGTTCAGGGATTGATCGGCCGGTGCCGGGGTCGGCTCGGTTTCAGGATTATCCGCTGAAATAGCTTCGTAATCCGCGTCAGAGTTAGCCTCAGAGCCAGGAACAGACCGAGGCCGGGGTGCGGCGTCGGGATAAATGATCGTGCCATCCGCACCGGCGAACGGAACCTCACCCACAGGTCGAATATGCCCCGTGAATACGCCGAGCGCATACACCCAGGCGAGCACCACGAAGGGCACAAACGCGATCGTGTAGAAGGTGAAAATCGTGCGATTCAGATACATGAGCCAGGGCAGGTAGAGCCCGGCGTAACCGGCGATAATTGCCCAAGCGCGCCAGTCGCGGCGCATAACGGCAGCCCATAAGACCACGAGCAAACCAATGGCTGCCGGCCACCAGATGGCCGGATTGCCGACCGCGAGAATCGCCTCCGTACATTCGCCGCCCCACGTGCACGGCCCGCCCTTGGTGGGTTGCCAGTAGAACGACGTCGGGCGAATCTGGAGCAGCCAGCCGAAGGGATTGGACTGGTAGGTGTGGTCCGAGTGCAGGCCGACGTGGAAACGGTAGGTGGCCAGATGGTATTCGAGGAGGTTGTTGAGGGCGTCTGGCAGCCAGGCGCGGGGCACGGGATGGCCGCTGTCGCGCAATCCTTGGGCCCACTGACGGTAGTAGGACTCGCGATGCGTGAACCACGAGAACCAGGACGCCAGATACGTCAGGAACGCAATCGGTACCAGGTTCACGAATGCGGGCAGGCCACCGCGGAAGACGCCCGCCCCCACCCACAGGCGGCAGCCGACGGCGCGCCGAGCGGAGACATCCCAGGCAAAGGCGGTCAGGCCGAAGGCCGCCAGTGCGTACAGGCCAGACCATTTCACGCCAATCCCGAGGCCCAGCAAAACGCCCGCGACCAGCAGCCACGGCCGCCACCACAGACGCGGACCCCACGGGTCGTTCAGGCAGCTCGGATCCTTGGCGACAATACGGGCGAGGTCAGCGCGGGAGCGGTCACGGTCGCGCAGGAGCGCCCAGAAACCAGCCAGCGCGAACAACATAACGAAGGCATCCAGCAGTGCGATACGAGTCTCCACCAGATGGATGCCGTCCATGGCGAGGAGCGCAGCGGCCGTGACGGCGACCGTCGTCGAACGGAACAGGCGGGCCGTGATGCGGCCAAGCAGCCATACGGAAATAACCCCGGCCAACGCCACCGCGATACGCCACCCGAATGACGACTCCACCCCAAAAGCGCGAATCCCCAGCGCAATCAGCCATTTACCCACATCCGGGTGGACCACAAAAGACGCCGAATGCTCCAGCGAGGAGACGTCCCCCTTAATGAACTTGGGGTTCGGGTCCTCCCCCCACTTACCGGCATAGCCGAGCTCCTGCAGGGAGTAGGCATCCTTCACATAGTAGGTTTCGTCAAAAACCAGGGAGTGCGGGTGGGAAAGCCAGGCGACTCGGGTTATGAGCGCAAAGAGGGTGACGATACCCAAACCGATCCACAGGGCTAGCGGTGCCGGCGCTGGATCTGAAAGACGCAGGCGTTGGCGGAGGAAAGACTCCCGCTCAGCCGCGGTCGGGAGGGTTACCAGCGCCCGGTGGGTGGGAGTGGCGAGATCGGCGCGGTCATTCGCGTTGGTATCGTCATTCACACCTTGCAGTCTAAAGGGCGTTATAGGGCTGCGGGAACAGTGAGAAGATGAGGGTGAGCAAAATAAATCTGAGAGAGTTTCCGTGACGACGTTCCAATTCCCCGGCCACATCCCGCCGCTCGCCCCCGGAATCACCTTCGCGGCCACCCCTATCGGGACGCTCGCGGACGCGAGTTTCCGCCTGGTGAGCGCTCTGGCGCAGGCCGATATTATCGCCGCTGAGGACACTCGCGCGCTCCGCCGCCTGGCCGCTGGGCTCGGGGTGGAAGTAACCGCTCGAGTGGTGGCGTATCACGAACATAATGAACGCAGCGTAGGCAGCGAACTAGTGGAGGCGGCAGCGCAGGGCGAGCGCGTCGTCGTCGTCTCAGATGCCGGGATGCCTACGATCTCCGACCCCGGATTCCCGCTCGCCACCGCCGCCCACGACGCCGGCGTGCCCGTCACCGTCCTGCCCGGTCCCTCCGCGCCCGCCACCGCCCTCGCGCTCGCGGGCCTACCAACCGACACCTTCACCTTCTACGGTTTCTTACCGCGCAAAGGTAGGGCGCGCGCGGAGCGTTTAGCTGCGCTGGCGGGCAGCGGCCACACCAGCGTGATCTTCGAATCCCCGCACCGGCTCGCCGCCACCCTCGCAGACCTGGCGCACGAGTGCGGCGCGGACCGGCCGGCCGCCGTCTGCCGGGAGCTGACCAAAGTACACGAGGAGGTCCGGCGCGGGAGTGTGGGAGAACTCGCGGACTGGGCGCGGGCCGGGGTGCGTGGGGAGATCGCCGTCGTCGTGGGGCCCCGGGTTGCCGACGACGCCGCCACCGCCGCGGTCACGGAACTTGTAGCGGAGGTGGAAGAGCTGACGGGCCTGGGGCTCAAACCGAAGGTCGCCGTCAAATATGTGGCCGAACGTGGGGGAGCCAACGCTCGGGAACTGTATGCCGCGTGCCAGCAGGCGCGAAAGCCGCGATAAGCTGGGCTTTATGAGTTCTGTGTTGTCTGCCGTTGCGTGGCCGTATGCGAACGGGCCGCGCCATATTGGTCATGTTGCCGGATTCGGTGTCCCTTCCGATGTGTTCTCGCGTTATATGCGTATGGCAGGGCATGACGTGCTCATGGTCTCCGGCACGGACGAACACGGTACCCCAATTCTGGTAGCCGCCGATAATGAGGGGATCACTGCGCGTGAACTCGCGGACCGCAATAACCGCATTATTGTGGAGGATTTAACCCAGCTCGGGTTGTCCTACGATCTGTTTACTCGCACCACTACCGTTAACCATGCCCAGGTGGTGCAGGAGATGTTCCGCACTGTGCGTGATAACGGGTATATGAAGGTGCAGACCACGCGGGCGGCGATCTCGCCGTCGACGGGCCGTACCCTGCCCGACCGCTATATTGAGGGGACCTGCCCGCTGTGTGGGGCGGCGGGGGCGCGCGGGGATCAGTGTGATGCGTGCGGGAACCAGCTGGACCCGACTGATCTGATCGATCCGGTGTCGAAGATTAACGGGGAGACTCCCGATTTCGTTGAAACCGAACATTACTTCTTGGATTTGCCGGCACTCGCGACGGCGCTGAGTGCGTGGCTAGATGACCGGGATCGGTCCGGCAAGTGGCGGCCGAATGTTATTCGGTTCTCGCAGAACTTCTTGAAGGATATTAAACCGCGCGCGATGACCCGCGATATTGACTGGGGGATTAGCGTGCCCGGGTGGGAAGATCAGCCCGGAAAGCGGCTATATGTGTGGTTTGACGCGGTTATTGGGTATTTGTCGGCGTCGATTGAATGGGCGCGGCGGATCGGTGAGCCGGATGCGTGGCGGCGCTGGTGGAATGACCCGGACGCGCTGACCTATTACTTTATGGGCAAAGACAATATCGTCTTCCACTCCCAGATTTGGCCCGCAGAAATGCTCGGGTACAACGGGAAGGGTGACTGCGGCGGTAAGCCCGGTACGTTCGGGGAGCTGAACCTGCCCACTGAGGTGGTTTCTTCTGAGTTCCTGACGATGGAGGGGAAGAAATTCGCGTCCTCACGCGGGATTGTGATCTACGTGCGCGATATGCTGTCGCGTTACCAGCCCGACGCGTTGCGCTACTTTATCTGCATTGCCGGGCCAGAATCCCAGGACGCTGACTTTACGTGGACCGAATTCCTGCGCCGCACCAATACTGAGCTCGTGGCCGGCTGGGGGAACCTGGTGAACCGCACCGCCGCCATGATTGCAAAGAACTTTGGGGAGATCCCGGCGGCTGGGGAGCTGGAGGAGATCGACCGGACGTTGGCTGAGCAGATCCGCGCCGGTTTTGACACCGTCGGTGATTTGATCGCGAACCACCACCAAAAGAGCGCGCTCGCGGAAGTGATGCGCCTGGTGGGGGAGGCAAATAAGTATGTGACCGATACGCAGCCGTTTAAGTTGAAGGCACCTGAGGAGCGGGAACGCTTGGCTACGGTGCTGCATGTGTTGGCGCAGGCTGTGAGCGACTTGAATGTGATGATGAGTCCGTTCTTGCCGCATTCGGCGAATGCTGTGGACGCCGTGATCGGGGGCGACGGCGCAGTGGCGCCCATGCCGCATATCGAAGAAGTTGAGGATCTTGACGGCGGTCCCGGATACCCAATCATTACCGGTGACTACAGCGCGGCGCCCGCGTGGGGGCCGCGCCCGGTGCAGGTGGGTGCCCCGATCGCCAAGCCGAAACCGATCTTCGTGAAGCTCGATCCGTCCATTGTGGATGAGGAGTTGGAGCGGGCCCACGGGTAAGCGCGCGCCCGTCGCGGGCCCTGCCCGCGACGGGCGGGGTGTGGGGCTTCGTGTGAGGCCCCGCCTTGCGGGGCTCTGCCGATGCGAGTTTTAGGCTTTGCGTGCACGTTCGCTGGTAGAGACGAGGAGTTATGGGGCGTAAACGGAAGCGGTTGTGGCCGGAGGTGAGCGATGCGGCTGCGGCGGCCGCCGAGCCGGGTAAAGCTGGGAAGAATGCGGCCGCCGGGGGTGCGGTGATCATTGACAACCACACGCATTTGCCCATGCATCGCGGCGAGATTCCACGCGATTCGGATCGGGTGAGACTGCCGCTTACGGAACAGTTGGCCCGCGCCGCAGGCGCGGGCGTGGCGGCGGTTGTCTCCTGCGCATGCGATATTGCTGACGTGCGGGCAGCGGCGCAGCTCATGCGGCGCTGGCCGCAGGGGGACCCGGCTTGCGGACTTCCTGATGAGGCCGAGACTTACCGGGAGTGGCAGGAGGCGCTGAGCGGCGTCGTCGGAGATGAATCCGACGATGCCAGCCGAGCCGCCGTGGCTGGGGAGGTGCCGGAGTGGAACGGTTCTCGCCCGGGCCTGCCGCGGGTGTACTGGGCAGTCGCGATTCACCCGAATGAGGCAGCGATTCACGGCGGGTATCGGGAGGTGTCGCCAGACGGGTTGGCCCCGAACGTGAAGGATTTCCACGCGCTTACGCTGGAGGAGGCGGTTGCGGAGGTTGAAGCGGTGGCGCGGGAGTTTCCCGACGACGTCGTCGCAATCGGTGAAACCGGGATCGACCTGTACCGTACCGGCCCGGCCGGGCTGGCAGCACAGCAAGCAGGTATGCGTGCGCATATTGCGTTAGCGAAGGAGCTGGGTTTGCCGCTGCAGATTCACGACCGCGAAGCACATGCGCAGGTGGTGGAGCTGCTGCTGGCGGAGGGGGCTCCGGAACGCACGGTTTTTCACTGTTTTTCCGGTGACGAGGAGTTGGCCCGGATCTGCAATGAGCAGGGGTGGTATGCCTCATTTGCGGGGCCGATCACGTACCCGGCTAATGACGCACTGCGCATGGCTGCGGCCGTTATGGACCCGGCGCTGATCATGGTGGAGACTGACGCGCCATATTTGACGCCGGCACCGTGGCGGGGGAGCCCCAATGCGTCGTACTGCATTGAACATACGGTGCGGGAATTGGCGGCTGTGCGGCAGACGAGCTTTGCTGATATGTGCGAGCGTTTGGCGGCGACGACGCGAGAGGTGTACAGGGTTTCGCTCTAGATGAGGGCAGGGTGCGTTAGCGCGTCGGCCGCGCGCGTTCCCCCTCGGTGAGTTGCAGGGCAGCCCTCCGTGCTGGGTCCGGGTGTGCGCATTTACAGGTGGCTCTCCCCGTGGGGCGCGGGGGCGGGGCGCGCTAACGGAGCTCCTCAACATTCCCTTCCTCAGTGGGCGCGGAGCAGCCCTCCGTGCTGGGTCCGGGTGCGCGCATCTACAGGTGGCTCTCCCCGTGGGGCGCGGGGGCGCGCCTTCTTGCCGGCCGCATATGCCTCTCCCAGCTTGCCGCGGGGGAAACAGTTTGTTTTTGGAAGTCGATAGGAAGTGCTATCGCCAGGATTAGGCTCCTACTCCTGAAGAGTGCGTGCTTGCAGGCGAGTTCCCCTGGCGCGCTGTGGCAGTGAGAGCTGCCCTTAGCCGCCGTCCCTGGCTGCGGAAAAAGTTATCCACAGATTTGGGTGGGGTCTTTTCAAGGTGGGGGTGTTACCGGTAGTGTCTGTTCCAACATAGAACGTGAGCTAGGGCACGCACCGGTGCGTGTTGGGAGGATAGTGCATGTTGAGGCGAGTTGGGATCGTTGCTGCCTTGGTAAGCAGTGCTTTGTTGTTGTCTGGTTGTGGTGGGGATAAGGAACCGGCGGCTGTTGCGGTGACGCAGGCGATGCCGGTGCCGTCGCCGTCGTGGACACCGCCACCCGCGGGGATGTGGACGGAGTCTGACCTGGCGGAAGGGCGTGAGGTGCCGCCAGAGGAGATGGATCGGTTGCGCCCGCTCCCGGAGGTGCCGGAAGAGCCCGAGACGATCACGCACAACACCGAGCAGGGCGCAAAAGATGCGGTGGTGTATTTTGCTCGATTAGCGAGCGCTTCGATCGCACATGCTGATGTTGAGCTATTGGGACCCCTCATGAACGATTCCTGTTCCAACTGCTCGGACGTATATGAGGCGTTGAAAACATTCTCAAATTCTTCCCAACGGTTCCGTTGTAAGCCAGGTAATATTTCCATTAAAGAAAGCGAGGTTGGTCCGGGAGACATCCTTTTTTATGTCATGCGGGTGGGCTATCAGAAGAATGAGTGCGTAGAGTTAGATTCTAAAACAGGTGTAATTCAGAACAATCAGGTAGATGATTCTGGGGATCGATGGTTCGCTGTTCAATATATTGATGGCGAGTGGCGCCCGCTTCTAATAAGCCTTACGGAAAAGCCTGATTATGAATAAAAAATATCGTGTCAGCGCTCTCTTGGTTGGGGTCTTTCTTGTATCCCCAGCATCGCCAGCCGTCGCAGAGGTATCGTGCGGTATTAGATCGACCGCGTACGGCTGCGAGAAAAAGGTGGTGCAGCCCGATCCGGGGAAGCCGGGGCGGCCTGGTGGTCCGGGGCGGGGTGAGGAGAAACCGCCTCCTGGAGGAGGCTTGGGGGGTGGTGGCTATTGTGAGGTGCTGCTGGGAGGTCTCACCTGTTATCTTCCCGATCCTGGCCCAGGTAAGCCGGTGAACCCGGTGAAGCCGAAACCGGGTAAGCCGATCACGATCCGGGAGGCGGCTGAGTTCCCCGTGAATAAGGGTGAGTTGGTGATTGAGCCTGGCGGGGGTCAGCACACGGTGAATATGAAGGGCAATGTGTATTCGACCGCGGCCATGCATGAGTTGACGCTGCCTTTGTTGGGTGAGCCGTTGACGGTGCAGTTTATTCCGGTTGATTTCGCTTTTGATTTTGGTGACGGTACTCCGGTCGTGTCGGGTGCTGGTGCTGGGGCTGCGTATCCGGAGGGGAATATTCGGCATGTGTACCGTAAGGTCGGCACCTTCACGATCACTGTGACGACGACGTGGATGGCCAACTATAAAGACCCGGACTCGGGCCAGTGGGTGCCGATCCCGGGCACGCTCACCACCACAGTCCAGTCCTCGCCGCAGACAGTGAACGAGTACCACATCGTCCTAACCGACCCGACCGGATAGCTTTCAATATCGCCTATTGAAGCGCCCTGGGTTTTGTTCCTACCTGTTTTTGAGAGGATTGGAACATGCCGAAGAGGTATTCACAAGAATTTAAGGACCGTGCGGTGCGGATGGTCGCCGATCGCCTTGCTGATGACC
>JAEWHO010000079.1 GCA_023387755.1 Actinomycetes bacterium
CACCCACCCCGGTGTCAGGCCCGGCACCCAGCCCACCCCGGCGCGTCACCTGCGATTAGGAGAGACTATGGCAGCCATTGAGGTACCTATTCAGATTCGCTGGGATGATATTGACGGCTACGGCCATGTCAATAACGCCTCCATGCTCACCCTGCTGGAGGAAGTCCGGATTGCAGTCTTTTGGCGCGGTTACGGGCTCGATACGCCTGTATCGTCCTTCGGTGCAGACGGGACCTCAGCCACCTTTATTGCCCGTCAGGAAATCGAATATCTCCAGTCGGTTGAGCTCGCCGATGAACCCACCCCGATCAGCATGTGGGTCTCTAAAATCGGGGGTGCGTCAGTGAACGTGGACTATACGATCCCGGCGGAGGACGGGAGCGTTGCAGTAAAGGCTCGCACCGTCGTCGTCTTTGTTGATGCCGAAACGCACCGGCCCCGCAAAATCACCGACGACGAACGAGCCGTCCTTCGAGGAATACAGGCGGAACCCCTCGAATTCCGCCGCTAGCAGCCAGCAACCTAAACGCGAGCGCGGCAGCAGTCACCGGCTTCCGCCGCTAACTGTCGAAGTTCGGCACTCCACGCGACTCGACCCCGTCAATGGGGACGTCGGGATCGGCGTGCTTTTGGCCGTCCTGCGGAGTGCGCACCATCCCCTCCTGGACGGCAGTGGCCACCAAGCGGCCGGAGGCGTCGTAAATGTGCGTGATACCTAGACCCCGACCACCCTGGGCCGAGGGGGAGTACTGGTCGAAGAGATGCCACTGGTTAATATCCACATTGCGGTACCACCACATGGAGTGATCCAAACTGGCAATCGAAATACCCTCGTGCATCCACGCCAGTCCGTGCCGCCGCAATACTGGCTCCAACATGACCTGGTCGCAGGCGTAAATCAGTAAAGCCCGGTGCAGGAGTTGATCGTCATCAGCATCCACCCCGGAACGCGCCCGCAACCACACCTGCTGGCGCGCCTGCTGATTGGGAGCCGGGTGGAGGTACATATTGCCGCTCACATGGCGCACATCGAAGGCCCCGGTGGCGGCCAAGAACTTCGCGGCCGGATGCTCCACCTTGGCAAAAAGCTCAAACCCGCTCGGCAGCAGCTCCGGCGCATGCGTCGCAGGCATCACCGACTGGTGTTCGCGTCCCGGCTGGCTCTCCTGGAAGGAAGCAATAACCGATAGGATCGGCTCCCCGTGCTGGATAGCGTGGACGCGGCGGGAAGAAAAGGAGCGCCCATCGTGGAGGTTTTCCACCTCGAAGCGCACCGGTCCATCAGTGTGGCCTGGGCGTAGAAAATATCCGTGGCACGAGTGCAGACCGCGCGGACCATCGCCGTCGTCGGGAGTGGTTCTGCCGGCGGCTATCATGGCTTGGCCCAATACCTGGCCCCCATAGATCCGTCCCAACAAAAACGGCATAGAGGGCGCGGCAAAAGTGTGTTCGTCCAGCTGTGTTAGATCGAGCGCGGCTAGCACGTGGGAGAGCGGATCGACATTGGGTTGGGGAATCGGTAGCACCCCGTTGACGGGATCGGGTACGCCGGCCGGGGTAGGTTGCAGATATACGTCGTCAGGGCTCATCACGGCGCCAGTCTACTCAGTTACAAACCCAGCCGGGGGAGGACGTCTAAACGGTCACGCACCGCTTGGCGAGCTGATCGGGCACTATCGGCTGCTAGGGCCACGCCCGCCAATTCGCGGGCCTGAGCGAGCGTGACGGTCTCCAACACCGCCGCCACATCGGCAATAGACCTAGCCGCCATGGATAGCGACGCCACCCCCAAGCCGACGAGCACCACCGCGAGCGCGGGGTCGGCGGCCGCTTCCCCACACACCCCGACGGGCCGGTCTTGCTGCTGCCCACCACGGCAGGTGGCCTCGATCAGATCCAGAACTGCCGGATGCCACGGGTCAGTCAGGTCTGCTAAGGCCCCCAAGAGGCGATCAGAGCCCATCGTGTATTGGGAGAGATCATTGGTGCCGATAGAAGCAAAATCCGCTTCGGCCAGGATCTGTTTGGCTCGCAGCGCGCTACTGGGCACTTCCACCATGATGCCCGCCGCCGGCAAGCCGGCCTCTCGGCACGCCTGTACGAACTTGCTGGCCTCACCGGGGGTGGAAATCATGGGGGCCATAACCCATACGTCAGTGCCAGTAGCCTCACGGGCAGCCGCGATAGCCTTCAACTGGCGGGTGAGGACATCCCGGTATTTTCGGCTAATCCGGTAACCGCGCATCCCTAGGGCGGGATTGGCTTCCCGTCCCACCGGTAAATATGCCAGCGGCTTATCGGAGCCCGCATCCAGGGTACGCACCACGATCCGGCCCGGTGGGGCGGCCTCAAAAATCTCGGTGTAGTGGGCAATCTGAGTGTCTATATCGGGTTCCTCTGCGAGCCCTAGATACATGAGTTCAGTGCGCAGCAGGCCAATGCCTTCCGCCTTAACGGCTGCCGCCTTCGCGGCCCCTGCGGCGTCGGAAATATTGGCCAATAACGGTACTCGATGGCCACATGCGAGCTGGCCTACGCCGTCAAAGACGCGCTTTTCAATCCGCTCTTGCGCGGCATTAACCTGCTCCTCGGTCGGATCCACGGTCACGGTGCCGGCAGCCCCATCAACGAGGACCAGCATGCCGTCACGTAGGCGGCTTGACTTGGGGGCTGCGACTACACAGGGCAGTCCCAATTCGCGGGCGACGATCGCCGTATGGGAGGTGGGACCGCCCTCGGAAATTACAATTGCTTTAACTTTGGTGACGTCTAATAGAGCGGTATCGGAGGGGGCCAGATCGGCGGCCCACAGGACGTGCTCAATATCGGGTGTGGGCAGGCCCGGGGCGGGGCGGCCACAAAGGCGGGCGATAATCCGGTCACGTACATCGAATACATCCAGGGCCCGGTCGGCCATGTACCCGCCCATCTCCCGCAGGGTTTCGGCCAGGAGTTCGGCAGCCTCCCACACTGCCCGGGCAGGGACGAGCAGGCGGTTCACAATGAGATCAGCTGCTACCTCCAACAGCACCGGATCTTCGGCAATTTGTGCAGCCGTGTGGAGTACCTCAGCGCCGGCCCCGCCCGTGAGTTCGGCCCGTAACCGCAAGTTCGCAGCGGTCTGTGCAGCCGCCTCCTGTACTCGCTCCACTTCTGCGTACGGGTCTTTTTCCGCCGGCAAGAAGCGGGCAGCCGGTTCGGATACGCGGGGGAAGACTTTCTTTACTGGCCCAACCGCGCGGCCTGGACTCACCCCTATGCCGAGGTAGCGTGTCCGGACGTTGACGTCAGTGTCTTCTTCTTGGCAGCTCATGCCTAGCTCACCCTTTCCAATTCCTCCCTATTGTGCCAAGCGTCGCGGGTGGCGGCATCGCCGAAACCGGAAATTAATGGAATACTGGTGTGAGGATAGTAACGACGTCACGAGGAGCGGATTATGAGCAACGCTGCTGACATTTTGCAGGGCCTGGGCGGCAAAGAAAATATCGACCTACTCGAATCATGCATCACCCGACTGCGCGTACAGGTGAAGGATGTTGACAAGCTCGACGAGGATGCCCTTCACATGGATGGTGTCTACGGTGTGGTCGTGTCCGGCCACGTAGTGCAGGTCGTCGTCGGCCCGGTAGCTGAACAGCTGACCGAGGAAATGCAAACGCTGCTGTAGTCCATACCCGCCATCGGGCGCTCGAATCCAAGGTGTCGCATGACCATCACTAATACCGAGGCTCTCCATACCCTGGCTAACGCCTATGGCGTGGCCACTGAGTATTGGGATTTCCACGGCGAACACCGCCAGGTTACTCACTCCACCCTGCAGGCAGTGCTCGCTGCCCTCGGAGTGGAGATTAAAAGTGACGACGACGTCGCCCGCGCGCTCACCGAGCACGCGAACGAACCTTGGCGGCACCTGCTCCCGCCGTGTACGGTGGTCCGTTCCGGGCAGGAACACAATCTGGCTGTACACGTTCCGGACGGGGTGGGCGTTAAGGTCTATGTAGATCTCGAAGACGGCGGCCGCTGGGAGCTGTCTCAAAAAGATGTCTGGGTGCAGCCGCAGCAGATAGATGGGCAGATGCGTGGGAGGGCCACCTTCCTCATTCCCGCAGATCTGCCACTGGGGTGGCATACCCTGACCGCTGAACGTGCCGATGGCGTGAGTGCCCAGGCCCCCTTGGCTATCACCCCGCAGCGCCTGCCGGAGCCACAGCTTGACACCAGCCGCGGTTGGGGCGCGATGGCGCAGCTGTATTCGGTGCGTTCGGCGCAGTCCTGGGGGATGGGCGATGCCCGTGACCTTGCCGAGATGGGCTCCTTCTTTGGTGCCGTTGGTGCGGACTTCTTGCTGATCAACCCGCTGCACGCTGCCCACCTTCAAACGCCGATTACCCCCTCGCCTTATCTACCCACCTCCCGGCGTTTCGTATCCCCGCTCTATATCCGGCCTGAGGATATTCCGGAGGTCGCCTATCTGACCGGCCCGCAGCGCTCGCTGGTGCAATGGGCGGCGGAGGATGTGCGGGCGCTGTCCCACACTGGCGATCCGATCGACCGAGATGCAGTGTGGAAAGCGAAAAACCAAGCGCTCGCGGTGATATACGCCCACGGGCTCACCGATGCGCGTCGGCGTGCGTTCGAGCGGTTCAAAGAGCAGATGGGGCCGGGGCTGGAGGACTTCTCGCTGTGGTGTGCCCTCGCGGAGAAATACGGCGAGCAGCCGTGGCCGACTGGTTATCACCACCCTCACGCCACCCGCGCCGAGCTGGCCCGTTTTGAATTGCGCGAGCGGATCGAGTACTTCTCCTGGCTACAGTGGATTATCGACCAGCAGCTAGAACGTGCCCAGCACGATGCTCGCGCCAGCGGGATGGGCTTGGGGCTTATGCACGATCTGGCCGTGGGGGTACACCCACACGGAGCCGACGTATGGGCTTTGCAGGACGTTTTCGCCCACGGTATTGGCGTGGGAGCCCCGCCGGATATGTACAACCAGCAAGGGCAGAACTGGTCCCAGCCGCCCTGGCGACCAGATGCCCTCGCTCGCGCAGGTTACCGGCCGCTACGCGATATGCTCGCCACCGTCTTACGCCACGCCGGGGCGATTCGAGTGGATCATGTGATGGGATTCTTCCGCCTGTGGTGGATTCCGGACGGAGCCAGCCCCCACGAGGGCACCTATGTGCGTTTCGATCACGAAGCCATGATCGGGGTGCTGTTGCTGGAGGCATACCGCGCCGGAGCCGTGTTGATCGGCGAGGATCTCGGCACCGTGGAGCCGTGGGTGCGTGATTATCTACAGGAGCGGGGGATTTACGGCACCTCAGTACTGTGGTTCGAATCCGACGACGACGGCGGGCCACGCCGTCCGGAAAACTACCGGGCGGAGGTCCTTGCGACGGTCGATACCCACGATATGCCGCCGGCAGCCGGATATTTAGCGGGTGAACACGTGGATCTGCGTGAGACCCTCGGGCTGCTGGTCGATCCAGTGGAAGAAGTGCGGGCCCAGGCAGAGGCCGAATGCGAGCGGATGATCGCGCGATTACACGAGTATGAGCTCCTCGGCGACAGGCCGACCGAGCGGGAAATTGTCGAGGCAATGCACCGCTATATTGTCCTCACCTCGAGCCGCCTACTCGGTGTGGCCGTCACCGATATGGTCGGTGAGCGCCGCACCCAGAATCAGCCGGGCACCGATACGGAATACCCGAATTGGAAACTGCCGCTAGCAGACGGTTCCGGCCAGGTAGTGCTGGTGGAGGATCTGCCGAAGAATGGACGGCTTATCTCCCTCCTGACCGCCATGCGTGACCAGCTGGGCAGCGATGACAGGCTACGAGAGACCGGCAGCGAGTACGATCGCTACGCCGCCGAATTACGAGGCCGGAAAGACTCCCAGTACCGTCCGCGCCATGGAGAGTGATCATGCCTAAGCAGACCGGTCCGTTGCAGATTCTGGCACCCTTCGCGGGGCGCGCCGTCGGTTTACGCGACGTGCCTGACGATGTCTTTGCCGCTGGAATCCTCGGGCCGGGACTGGCATTGTGGCCCCATGGGGAAGGCGAGGTGTGCGTCCACGCCCCGGTTGGCGGAACTATTGTCTCCTGGCATCCGCACGCCTGCGCGATCGACGCCGGGGGCGTCGGGGTCCTATTGCACCTCGGGTTAGAAACCGTCCACTTACAGGGCGAGGGTTTCACCTGGTTGGTCGGTAAGGGGGATGCGGTGGCAGCCGGGCAGCACATCGCCACCTGGGATGTCAGCCGCACCCGCGCTTACCTTCCCGTAACCCCGGTTGTCATTATGGACGGGGCCGAGATCGAGCTGGGCGCGAGTGGCGGAGTAGAGCAGGGAGACCTGCTCTACTCCGTCCTACATTAGTTTTCTATCCCGACCTGCTGGATTTTCTCGGCCCGCTGGCGGCCGTCAAAGGCCTCCCGCACCATCCGCAATAGCGCTGCCGGGGCATCTGCGTGTTCGGCAAGCCAGGCCTCCGCTAACTCGGTGCCCCGCCCGTAACCGGCGACCCGCGGGAAGACAGAGCCCACCAGAAGCTGTGCCATATGCCCAGAGCGTTCCTGCCACAGTGAGGTGAGCGCCGCAAAATAGGGCTCCACATAGGGTTCCACTAGCTCAGGATTCTGCCAGGAGCGGGCGAAGAAACCGACAATGGTGGCGCGCAGTTCGTCATTGGATAGAGTCGTATCTTCCATGATCGCGGTGAAGGCTTCCTGTTTGGCGGCTGCCGTCGGCACGGATGCCCAGGCGGCACACTCTTCCTGCCCGCCCGTCAGGGACGGGTCCGCCGCCCTGCGCGCCTGAATCTCATCGGCCCCGGCGGCGCCTGTGGCAACGAGCCCGCGCAGTAGCGTCCACTGCAAGGAATCATCGAGCACGAGTCCCTCAATACTGCCGCGGTAGATTTCACCGAGAGCATGGATCTGATCCGGGCTGTACGCGAATTGCGCGAACTCCTGGGCATACAGCAGCTGCTCATCGGAACCCGCCGGAGCACTGGTAAGTAGCTGATAGAGCTGGGCAGCGTAGCTTTCAACGACCTCGGCGCGCTCGTTCAGGGTGGTGTAGGTAGTAGCCGCGGTGCGGATCTGGCCGAGGAGGCCATAGCGCACACTGGGCACCATACCCGGAGCGGACAATGCCGCCGCTGCGAGCTCCACGAACAGCCGTCCGGGCAGCAGGCCATCACGCAACATATCCCATGCCGCCCCCAGCAGGACGGCGAGTGCGCGCGAATCCTCCACCAGGGAGGTATCGATCTGAGCGAGCTGCTCGCGCGGCAGACGAATCTTCGTGTAGGCCAGATCTTCGTCGTTGACCAGTACGAAACCGTGCTCACTCAGGCGCACTCCAGCCAGGTCCGGTACAGCGGTGCGGGCTTCGGTCACGTCCAGTTCAGCCCGCGCGATGCGTGTGAGGACGCCATCGCGTAGGTCATAGGCTCCAACCGTCATGCGGTGCGGCCGTAAGGACGAACCGCGGAAGGACTCCTGCACGATCGCGGCTTGAGCGATCGTGCCGTCGTCGTCGGACTCAATCTCCATCCGTGCAATGGTGAGCCCAGCTTCTTCCAACCACACTTTCGACCACGCCTGCAGGTCCCGGCCGGAGGCCTGCTCCAGTGCGGAGAGGAAGTCAGGCAGTTCAGTATTGCCCCACTCATGGGCCTTAAAGTAGGCGCGCACCCCGGCGAAGAACTCCTCGCGGCCCACATAGGCTACGAGTGCGCGCAGCACGGCAGCGCCCTTGGCGTAGGTGATGCCGTCAAAGTTCACTTCCACGTCCTCCAGATCGTTGATCTCGGCGACGATTGGGTGGGTGGAGGGCAATTGGTCCTGCATATAGGCCCAGGCTTTTTCCGCGAAAGCGAAGGTGGTCCAGGCGTCGTCCCAGCGGGTAGCTTCTGCGCAGGAGAGAGTACACATGAACTCGGCAAACGACTCATTCAGCCACAGGTCATTCCACCATTTCATAGTGACCAGGTCGCCAAACCACATGTGGGCGAGTTCGTGCAGAATCGTGACGGCGCGGCGTTCCACCATATATTCAGCGGGCTTGGAGGTGAAGACGTACTGGTCGCGGTAGGTGACGCAGCCGGCATTCTCCATCGCGCCCGCGTTGTACTCCGGCACGAAAAGCTGATCGTATTTTGTGAACGGGTAGGGGCGGTCGAAGGCTTCCTCGTAAAAGGCGAAACCACGCCGAGTAATATCGAAGATTTCCTCAGCATCGAGGTGCTGAGCAATGGAGGCACGGCAAAATACTCCAAGATCAATGGTGCGGCCGTCACTACTGGTCAGCGTGGAGCGTTCCTCATGATAGGGCCCGGCCACGAGCGCCGTAATGTAAGTGGAGATTGGTGACGTGGGGGCGAAATGCCAGGTACGGGTGGCATCCTCGGCCACGATATCGGTCGTGGGTTCATTGGAAATGACTGACCACTGCGCCGGGGCGGTAACGTGGAACGTGAAGCGAGACTTCAAGTCCGGCTGCTCGAAGCAGGCGTAGACCCGCCGCGCGTCCGGCACCTCGAACTGGGTGTAGAGGTAGGCATTGCCGTCGGCAGGATCAACGAAGCGGTGCATCCCTTCCCCGGTATTGGTGTAGCGGCAGGTGGCGCTAATAACCAGGTGATTGTCCTGCTCGAGGTTCGGCAGGGGAATGCGGTGGTCCTGGAAAGAATCCGTAGGCAGCTCCTGGCCGTTCAACTCCACTAACTGCACACTGTCCGCGATGAGATCAATGAAGGTATTAGCCCCCGCCTGGGCAGAGAAATCAATCGTGGTAGTGGATTGGAAAGTGGAGTCAGAATTGGCCAGGTTTAGCACGATATCGTAGCCGTGCACCTGCGAGATAATGGCTGCGCGCTCCTGCGCTTCACTGCGCGTGAGATTCTTACCGGGCATCATGCCTCCTATACGTCGGTTATCGCTTCTCGATAGTTTCACTCCAAGGCGAGCAGAGTCAATCACGGTTCCCGGTTTTAGGGCCGCTCTGGCCCCCGGCAGCCGGACTTTTCACGGCCCGGTTTCCTGACGGCCTCAGATAGGGAAGAATGGGGGCATGACTAGCGTTGATTTCTGGTTTGATCCCACCTGCCCTTGGGCCTGGATGACCTCTCGTTGGCTCACTGAGGTCGCCGCCGA
Organism: Actinomycetes bacterium; assembly: GCA_023387755.1. Taxonomy (GTDB): domain Bacteria; phylum Actinomycetota; class Actinomycetes; order Actinomycetales; family Actinomycetaceae; genus Bowdeniella. The sequence continues at coordinate 9,165 of JAEWHO010000079.1, forward strand.
GCGAGACCTCGACATTCACTGGCATATACTCTCCCTCGCCGTACTGAACGAAGGCCGCGAGCTCGATCCTGACTATCGCGAAAAGATCGATAAAACCTGGCCAACAGCCCGCGTTATCGCGGCCCTGGGGGATGATAACGACGCCGTCGCTCGCCTCTACACCGCTCTCGGGGAACGGATCCACCTCCAGCAGCGTACCGATGCTGAGGAGATCATCCGTGAGGCACTGGCCGAATGTGACCTACCGGCCGAGCTAGCCGAGGTGACCTCCGGCGAGACAGTGGATGAGGCGATGCGCGCGTCCACTCGCCGCGCACTAGAGCTGGTGGGGGACGACGTCGGCGTCCCGGTCATTGCAATTGACGACGTCGCTTTCTTCGGCCCGGTCGTCTCACCCGCACCCCACGGTGAGGAGGCGCTCCGTCTCTGGGATGGCTGCGTCGCGGTTGCCTCCGTCCCCGGATTCTTTGAGTTGAAGCGCTCGCGGAACGTCGGGCCGATCTTCGAATAGAAGACCGATCAGCGAATCGAAGGCTGATCGTCGAATACCGGCCCGACGGAGCAGCATTACTACCAGATTGTTACGCGCTTATCTGGGTCCAGCCACATACCATCGCCCTCGCGTACATCGAAGGCGTCGTAGAAGGCGTCCATATTGCGCGGTACCCCGTTACAGCGGAATTCGCAGGGGGAGTGTGGGTCGATGGTCACTTGCTGAATAATCGCCTCATCGCGCGATTTTTCCCGCCAAATGGTAGCCCAGGAGTAGAAGATTTGCTGCAGTGGGCTGGGGGCGCCGTTGACGCTCTCGGTGAGGCTCTTGCCCTGTTTGTCCAAAGCAATTCGCAGCGCCTTGAGCCCGATAGTCAGGCCCCCGAGGTCACCGATATTCTCTCCGATCGTCAACGCACCGTTTACGTGATGCGGCGTATCGGCTGGGAGCTGGGAGGGGACGAAGGCGTCATACTGTTCGATCAGCGAGGCGGTGCGCTTCTTAAACTCCTCCCGGTCCTCATCGGTCCACCAGTTCGACACCTGCCCGCGCCCGTCAAATAGCGAACCTTGATCGTCAAATCCGTGCCCGATTTCGTGTCCGATCACCGCGCCGATCCCGCCATAGTTGGTGGCCTCATCGGCGTCAATATCGAAGAAGGGCGCCTGTAAAATCGCGGCCGGGAAAACGATCTCGTTCATTATCGGGTGATAGTAGGCGTTTACCGTCTGCGGCGTCATGAACCACTCGTCGCGGTCGATGGGCCCACCGAGTTTTGCCAGTTGCCGCGCGGTATTAAACCGGCGCGAATTCGCGATCGCGCCCACCAGATCACCGGCCGGAATGTCCAAGGCGCTGTAGTCCCGCCACCGGTTCGGATAGCCGACCTTCGGTCGGAAGGAGGCCAGCTTCTCCAGGGCCTTCTGCCTGGTCTGCGGGGTCATCCACTCCAGCGTGGAGATGGACTGGTGGTAGGCCTCAATCAGGTTCGCGACCAGCTCATCCATGGCCGCCTTATGGGTGGGCGGGAAATGCTCGGCCACATAGAGTTTGCCCACGGCCTCCCCAAGGGCACCTTCTACCACGCCAACCCCGCGCTTCCATCGTTCACGCAATTCGGTAGCGCCCGTGAGGGTACGGCCGTACATCGAGAAGTTCTCCTCCACGATCGCGGCAGGTAGGTAGGGCGCCAGGCTATGCAGCATATGCCAGCCAGCCCACAGCTTCAGGTCAGCTAGCTCGGTAGCCTCCCACACGCGGGAGAGATTCTCGCAGAACTCCGGAACCATACAGATCAGTACGTCCAGGTGGTGCGGTTGCAGCCCGGCGGCCTCAGTCCACTGCGGTAGCGGGAAGTGACCGTACAGGTCGGTGAGTTCAGCAAAAGTGACCGGGTTATTCGCGGCCTCAATATCGCGGGCCGCCACCCGATCCCGGTGGCCTTTAGCGATGGCGGTTTCTACCGCCATAATCTGTGCGGCGGCCTGCTGCGCCGTGCGTTCATCTGTCAGCGCAGGCAACAGCTCGCCCAGCTCCACCATGCGCTCCAGATGCTTCAGGTAGGCGGTGCGGATCTGCGCGTGTGCCTCGGCGTGATAGTAGGACTCATCGGGCAGAGCGATCCCGGCTTGAGAAAAGTAGAGGGCGTAGCGGTCGGGGTCATTCATATCCGCTTCCACACCCAGATCGACGACGGCGGGGCCGCCTTGCGGTGCCAGGCGGCCCAGCTCCATCGCTAGGTCCTTCTTACTGGTAGCCCGGGCGATTCCAGCCAAGGCAGTGTGGAGCGGGGCTAGGCCGAGCGATTCGATAGTGGCAGTATCCATGAATGCGGCGTAGAGGCGACCAATCTTGCCGGCCTCGCCGTCGTCGTCAGGATTGCACCCCTCGATAATGGCGCGCACATGTTCTTCGGCTTGGTCTCGTAATTGGTTGAAAGCGCCGTCGCTGGCGCGGTCGGCAGGAATCTCGTGGGTCTCCAGCCATTCACCGTTGATTGCTTTAAAGAGATCGTCTTGAATTCGCACAGGCGTAGTCATGACACCCAGCATACCGTGGATCGTCCAGCGTTGAAGGGCACGATTGTGGCTGACAAAGGCCAGGAATTGGCACGGAAACTTTAAAAAAACCGGCACAATAAGAGATATGCGAATCCATATTGCTACCGACCATGCCGGTTTTGAGTTGAAGAATGAACTTGCGGACTATCTGCGTTCTCAGGGACACGAGGTTACCGACCACGGTGCCCACGAATATGACGCCCTCGATGACTATCCCGCCTTTTGTATCGAGTGCGGCCAGGGTGTGGTGGCTGATCCCGGATCCCTCGGGATCGTGATCGGCGGTTCCGGCAACGGCGAGCAGATCGCAGCGAATAAGGTGCCGGGGGTGCGTGCGGCACTGGTGTGGAATCATGACACTGCCGTTCTAGCCCGCCAACACAATGACGCCAACGTGATCTCTATCGGCGCTCGCCAACACTCCCGCGGAGAAGTGATCGAGTTAATCGAGGCGTTTTTGGCAGAACCTTTCAGCGGTGATGACCGCCACCAGCGGCGCATCGACCAGATCGGTGAGTACGAAAAGACTGACCGCAATTAGACAGAACGACGCAGCAAGGGCGCACCCCGCGGGGTGCGCCCTTATTAGTGTGCTGCGCCGCACGTAAGTTTTATACTCGCTTCACGAGCAGGAGCGTGAGCATGATCTGGGCGGGAATGGCCACGATAATGAGCCACGGTAACCAGGCGAGCGCCACGATCCACACTCCGAGCATGACGGGGGCCAAGAAATACGTCAGCAGTGACCATGGGAGGTTAGGCGTTGTATGAGCGATGCCGGAGCGGATCAGCTCACCGGCATCCCCTTGCGAACGCAGCAGAGCAAACCAGCTAACGGTCTGGATGACCGCCAAGACTCCCGCAGCCAGTAGCCAACCCGCCACCACGCAGACAGCTACCCCGCTGATGCGCGGCCCCTGCGGGGCCAACCCGCCTACCCAGCGGCCTTCACTGCGAGCAACCACCACTAGGGCGCTGATGACTAGCACGGTGGCGGCTGCAATTGCCGATGCTATACGAACCCGCATTGCCACTGACGTTTGGGATAGGTCCCGCCCCCGGCGTACCCAGGTACCCACCATCGTGCCTAGACTGGTGGCAGCCGCATAGGTGAGCAGCCCCCACCCTAGAAGAACCGGCATTGCCTTAACCGGTGTGATGATAAACGCGATAATCGTCACGGTGAGCGCAGCTGCCACCTCAATCGTGAGCAGGAGGCGAGCATGGCGTTCAGCCTGCGCGATCGCGGCGGGCAGCTCGTCGGGGCCGTGGGAGCAGTTCTGGCATGACATACTCCTAGTCTGGCAACGATTACCGCGGCGGCCAAGTTAGCGCAGCCCATACCGTTAGGGCAGCAGGCTACGTATGCGGACGGAAAGGAAGAAGAGTGCCTGAAGGTCATTCCGTTCACCGCTTGGCGCGGGCTTTTGAGGAACTTTTCGCTGGCCAGCGCCTGCACGTATCCTCCCCGCAGGGGCGCTTCGCCGCCGGTGCCGCCGTCCTAGACGGTCAGGCCCTCACTGGCACCGTGGCGTGGGGTAAACACCTGTTCCACCTCTTCGATGAACAGATCCTGCACACCCACCTAGGGCTGTATGGTTCCTGGGTTTTCGACGGCGATGAAACCTTCCTGGCCCCCCATTCCATTGGGGCCCCGCGCCGCCGCATTGGCGAGAAGGAAGTTCTCGCCGCAGTCGGCTCACTGCCCCGGCCTAGCGACTGGCAGGCACCCGAGCCGCGCGGCCAAGTCCGCGTGCGCCTGCGCAGCGACCACGGGATAGCCGACCTCACCGGCCCTAACCAGTGCCGCGTGCTCACCATCCCTGAGGCTGCCGCAATCATTGCAGGTCTGGGCCCGGACCCACTGTGGGAAGGCAAGACAAGCCAATCCCTGACCAGTCTTCTCGGTAGGGAGGTAACCAGCGGGCAGCGGGAGCGGTTCCTCAACCGCGTGCGCCAGCTGAGCCGCCCGGTTGGAGAACTCGTCATGGACCAGGCAGTGGTTGCTGGGCCAGGCAATATCTACCGCGCGGAAGCCTTGTTTTTAGCCGGTATCCATCCGTGGCGGCCCGGTAAACGCACCGGACGGGAGCGCCTGGGCGAGCTATGGGACCTCCTGGTGACCCTGATGGACGACGGCGTGCGCACCGGCGTTATCCGCTCCACGCCGCCAGGCTGTGACGGCGATTATTACATCTACCATCGCACGGGCCTGCCGTGCCGGAACTGTGGACGCCCCATTATCGAGGAAGCAATGGCGGGTCGGAAACTCTACCGCTGCGGCATCTGCCAGCGTTAGAGGCTCCACCCCGTCCCACTAGCAGCCCCGCCTCTGCTTCAACCTATCCGATCTGTGCCATGCTGGATTCATGACGACGCAACGGCGAGGAACCGCACTGATTACCGGCGCATCCAGTGGCCTTGGGGAGGAGTTCGCCTGGCAGTTGGCCGCCCGCCACCACGACTTGGTATTAGTGGCGCGCCGGGAAGACCGCTTGCGCGCCTTACAACACCGCCTCGAACAGGCCGCCGCCATCAGCGTGCAGGTGCTCCCGGCCGATTTAGCGACCGCCGCGGGGCGCGCCGTCGTCGCCGAACGGATCACCCACCCCACCGCAGCCCCCGTCGGTTTGGTGGTTAATAATGCGGGGTTCGGGCTCGGGCAGCGGTTTGTCGACGGCGATCTGCAGCGGGAACGCGACGCGATCGCGGTCATGATTACCGCAGTGATGGAACTGTCCCATGCTGCCGCTAGCGCCATGATTCCGCGCGGGCGCGGCGCGATCCTTAACGTCTCCTCAATGGTGGCCGACACCGCTATGGGCACCTACGCAGCCGCGAAAGCCTGGGTGAAAACGTTCACTGAGGCGCTCGCGGGGGAGCTGGCCGGGACCGGGGTGAGCGCAACCGCCGTCAGTCCGGGCTTGGTCCGCACCGAGTTCCACGCGGCCGCACAGATGGACGATACCGCCTGGCCCGCGATTGGTTGGTTGACGGCGGAACAGGTGGTCACTGCTGCCCTCGCAGCGGTGCGCCGGGGGCAGATCCATGTGGTACCTTCCCTACGCTATCGGGCTCTACAAAGCGTGCTGCAACATTCGCCACGCCCGCTGGTGCGCACGCTGGGTGGGCCGGGCCTGTGGGAGCGGGCGATCACCAGGTGACGATTACGCGAAATCCCGCCCGCCTTCACACACAGTCGGATCCACATTGTGTTCGACCGCATCCAGCTTGGTGTGGCGCAGTTGCGCGGGCACCCCAATCGCAACCGTCTGCTCGGGCACATCTTTGACGACGACGGCGTTCGCCCCGATCCGCGCGCCGTCCCCGACCTGCACCGGTCCGAGCACTTTGGCGCCGGCTCCGACCAGGACGCCATCACCGAGTGTTGGGTGCCGCTTGCCTGGGGACATCGCCACCCCGCCCAGGGTGACGCCGTGGAAGATGACGCAGTCATCGCCTACTTCAGCCGTCTCGCCGATCACCACTCCCATACCGTGGTCGATAAAGAAGCGCCGGCCGATCTGCGCACCCGGATGGATTTCAATCCCGGTCAGGGCTCGTACCGTTTGGGAGAGTAACCGGGCGGGCAGTTTGAAACCCTTAGACCACAGATGGTGGCTAACCCGATGCCCCCAAATCGCATGGACACCTGGATAAGCGAGCGCCACTTCTAGCCGGCTGCGGGCGGCCGGATCACTATGCCGGGCAGCGTCCAGGTCTTCGCGCATCAGTCGGCGCAGCGGGGGGTGGGTCACTGCTGATCTCCTAGGGTGGAGAGGTAGCGTTCCCCAAGATCGGGCAGAATCACGACGATCCGCTGACCGGCCCGGTCGGGGCGCTGCGCAACCTGGCAGGCCGCTGTCAGCGCCGCCCCGGCGGAGATACCAACAAAAAGTCCTTCCTCACGGGCCGCGGCTGCTGCCGTGGCCCGGGCGTCGTCGTTCGATACCGCAATAACCTCATCGTAAAGCGAAGTGTCGAGGATTTCGGGGATGAAGTTCGCACCGATCCCCTGGATGGCGTGCGGTCCAGCTTTTCCGCCGGACAACAGCGGGGAGGCGGCAGGCTCCACGGCCACGATATGCAGGTCTGGATTGAGTTCCCGTAGGCGTGAGCCGGCACCGGTAATGGTGCCGCCGGTGCCCACTCCCGCTACCAACACATCCACCTGCCCAGCGGTGTCCTCCCAGATTTCCGCAGCGGTCGTCTCCCGGTGAATCTGCGGATTAGCTGGGTTCGTGAATTGGCTCGCGAGTACCGCCCCGGGCGTATCAGTCTCAATCTGTTTTGCCCGTGCTACCGCCCCAGCCATGCCGTCGGCGGCGGGAGTCAACACTAGCTCGGCCCCGTAGGCCCGCAGGAGTTTGCGCCGCTCGACGCTCATCGACTCCGGCATAGTCAATACCACGCGATACCCGCGGGCGGCTCCCACCATCGCGAGTGCGATCCCGGTATTGCCACTGGTAGCCTCCACAATCGTCCCGCCACTCGGCAACCCGGCTGCTTCGGCAGCGTCCACAATGGCAACCCCTACGCGGTCTTTCACCGAGTTGGCCGGGTTGAAATACTCCAACTTCGCTACCACTTCGGCCTCACCGCAGTGCAGCCGGTTAATCCGTACCAGCGGAGTGCGCCCAACCAGCGCGGTGACATCAGGGGCAATAGCCATGGGGTCTCCTTAGCGTAGGGGTACTTCTTGGATATAGT
>JAEWHO010000088.1 GCA_023387755.1 Actinomycetes bacterium
AGATCCTGCATACGGGCATTAACGAAGCCGGTTCCGCTGCGGCCTTCCAGGTGGTAGGTACCTCCTACGCCACCCAGGGTGAGCCGATGATCCCGGTGTACATCTTTTACTCGATGTTCGGCTTCCAGCGCACCGGAGACCAGTTCTGGGCCGCCGGCGACCAGCTGGCGCGCGGCTTCATTATTGGTGCCACCGCTGGTAAGACAACCCTGGCTGGGGAAGGCACCCAGCATATGGATGGGCACTCCCCCATCCTGGCTGCCACCAACCGCGCCATGGTCCACTACGATCCGGCCTACGCCTACGAAATCCGCCATATTGTGCGTGACGGTTTACAGCGTATGTACGGGGATGATCCGCGCGATCCGAACGTCATGTACTACCTGACCGTCTACAACGAGCCGATCGTGCAGCCGGCCGAACCGGAGAATGTGGATATTGACGGTATTATCCGCGGCATCTACCAGGTTGCCGACCACCGTGGCGAAGGGCCGAAGGTGCAGCTCCTCGCCTCCGGCGTAGGGGTACCGTGGGCGATGCATGCCAAGCAGCTGCTGGCGGACGACTGGGGCGTCGACGCCGCCGTATGGTCGGTAACGAGCTGGAATGAGCTCCGCTTCGACGCTCTGGAAGCGGACCATGAGGCCTTCGTCCATCCGGAGAAGGAACAGCGCCAGCCCTATGTGACCGCGAAGCTCTCCGGCAGTGAAGGCCCCTTCATCGCCACCAGCGACTACGACCATATGGTGCCCGATCAGATTCGCCCCTGGATTCCCGGTGACTACCACACGCTGGGCGCGGACGGATTCGGGTTCTCGGACACCCGGGCCGCAGCTCGCCGCCACTTCTTCATCGACGCCCACTCCATGGTGGTCAAGGCCCTGCAGGCCCTGGCCCAGCAGGGCAAGGTGGACGGCGACCTCGCCCGCCAGGCAATCGAGAAGTACGACCTGTTCAACGTGAACGCCGGCGAATCCGGCAGCGTTGGCGGGGACGCCTAGTATTCGCGCCTAACACAGCGGTGGGGCCGGCATAATGCCGGCCCCACCTGCGTTTGTGAGTCAAACTGCGCATGACGGTGAGCGTCACTGCGCGCGAGTTAGAGAATCAGCGCACCAATCCCGAAGCCGAGAGCCACGGCAACCGCAATATTCACCATGCCAGGGATAAGGAACGGGTGGTTGAAGACGGCGTTACCCACGCGCGTGGAGCCGGTATCGTCCATTTCCACGGCCGCCAGCAGGGTCGGGTAGGTGGGCAGAACGAAGAGCGCCGACACCGCGGGGAAGGCGGCGATCGCAGCCAAGGGGCTCACCCCCAGGGCAAGGGCTGTAGGCATGAGTGCCTTGGCGGTAGCAGCCTGCGAGTACAGGAGCGCCGCTGCGAAGAACAGCACGATCGCAAGGGTCCACGGATGGTTTTGGAGCAGACCGCCAGAGGCCGCTTTAATCTCCTCAATATGGGCATTCACGAAGGTTGTTCCCAGCCATGCAACACCGAGTACACACATGCAGGCGGACATACCGGAGCGGAAGGTCTGCTGTACCAGCACGCTATCGGCATCGATCTTGGTGATGATGGTGATGAGGGTTGCGGCCGCGAGCATAATGCCCATAATCGCTTCGTTACGCGGGATGGTCGGGTCGGAGATAATCTTCAAGTTGTCCGAGATCAGGGCCGCGTAGATCACCACGCAGACAATAGCGACGAGGAAGATGAGGACCGAGACGCGGGCCCCCTTCTTCTCCTCGAATTTCTGTGGGCCACGCAGCTCGACCAGGCCCTTGTCAAAGCGTGCCTGGCAGATGGGGTCATCATGCAGTTCCTTGCCGAGCTTATTGCACACCAAGCTGGTGATAATAACCGCCAGGAGCGTGGAGGGGATACAAATCGCCAACAACGTCAAATAGCCGACTCCCATAGGCTCCAAAATAGAGGCCATAAACACCACTGCCGCAGAAATTGGCGACGCTGTAATCGCCATCTGGCTCGCCACCACAGAAACCGATAGCGGCCGGGAGGGGCGAATATCGTTTTCCTTGGCAACTTCAGAGATCACCGGAAGCGCTGCGAACGCGGTGTGGCCGGTGCCGGCAAAGAGCGTCAGGAAATATGTCACGATAGGTGCCAGCTGAGTCACGCGTGCAGGATGCTTACGCAGCAGCCGATCAGTCAGCGCTACCAGCCAGTCCATGCCGCCAGCGGCTTGCATTGCCGCGATGGCAGCGATGACGGACATGATAATGCCGATCACGTCAAAAGGGATGTCTTCTTGAGATACGGGTGCCCCGGTTATACCGAGAGCAATAACCCCAAGCCCGCCAGCGAAGCCGATGGCTATCGAGCCGTAGCGCACGCCTAAGACGATGGCAGCTAAAACTATGATGAGGTGGATCCAGATCACCGTTGATCGTCCTTCGAAAATATAGCTAACGATGCGCGTCTTTACGCATCAGGGAGGTGAACTCACATGAGTTCGGGGGGCACCGGCATAATGGCCGGCACCGGTGAGCGATGGGCAGCGGCCCGGCCGGGTAGGCCGGGCCACTAGGGCCTTACCTTTGGGGAAGGCCCTTCTCGTCGTCGTCGTAAATCTTGCCGGTGTAGGTGGGTTTCATAAAGGCCTCCACTGTGAGGTAGCGGTCCACTTCCTCTGCGGTGAGCAGGCCCTTTTCTACCACTACCTCCTTCACTGACTTGCCGGTACGGGCGCATTCCTTGCCCACGACGTCACCGTTATGGTGACCGATGATCTCGTTAAGGTATGTGACAATACCGATCGAGTTCATCACGTAGTCGCGGCAAATTTCCTCATTGGCAGTGATCCCATCGATGCAGCGTTCGCGCAGCACATCACAGGCGTTAATCAGCAGTTTGAGGGATTCAAACATGGCTTCGGACAACGCCGGTTCCATAACGTTCAGCTGCAACTGCCCGGCCTCGGCAGCCATGGTGACGGTAATGTCATTCACCATTACCTTGAAGCAGATCTGGTTCACGACTTCCGGGATCACCGGGTTGACCTTGGCTGGCATAATCGAGGAGCCCGCCTGCATCTCGGGCAGGTTGATCTCGTTCAGACCGGCGCGCGGCCCGGAGGAAAGCAGACGCAGGTCGTTACACATCTTGGACAGCTTATGCGCCAGCCGCTTCAGGGCGGCGTGAACGAGCACATAATCACCATTGTCGCTGGTCGCTTCTACCAGATCCGGAGCGGAGGTGATCGGCAGGCCGGTTACCTCGGCGAGTTTCTCTGCGGCCACTGCAGCGTACCCGTCGGGGGTGTTCAAGCCGGTGCCGATCGCGGTGGCACCCAGGTTCACGCCCAACAGAGATTCGGCGGTGCGGGATAGCGTGACGAGTTCTTCTTCCAGCGTGTGCCCAAAGCCTGCAAATTCCTGCCCCAACGTCATGGGGACGGCGTCCTGGAGCTGGGTACGGCCCATCTTCAGCACCCGCCCGAATTCCTCGCCCTTAGCGCCCAGAGCCTTCGCTAGTTCCTCAACCGCCTGGAGCAGACGCCCCACACGCGCGTAGATAGCCAAGCGGAGACCGGTCGGGTAGGCGTCATTGGTGGATTGGGATTTATTGACGTGGTCATTGGGATTGATGACGTCGTAGCGGCCCTTGTCATACCCCAGCAATTCCAGAGCCAGGTTCGCAACCACCTCGTTGGTATTCATATTGACCGAGGTCCCCGCCCCACCCTGGAAAAGGTCGGTTGGGAACTGGTCCATACAGCGCCCCTTCTCCAGCACCTCATCACAGCCGGCGGCAATAGCCTGAGCGATATCGTGTGGCAGAGCCTTCAGCTCCTCATTGGCCAGGGCCGACGCTTTCTTCACCTGCACCATGGCGCGTACGAACTCGGGCACATCCTGGACTAGCCGGCCCGAAATCGGGAAATTCTCAATGGCACGCAAGGTGTGCACACCATAGTAGACATCCGCCGGAACGGCCCGCTCACCTAAAAGGTCTTCTTCAATGCGTTCACTCACGAGCTAGTCTCCTTTGACTTCTTGTGCGCCCCACCCCCAGTGGTGGGACCATTTCTGAGCTCAGTGACTATATTAGTCATCCTTCGCTCGCCATCTCTGCCGAATTCGCTCTCGATTCACATATGCAACTGCCCGGAGCGGAATTCCCGCGGGGCACACCTGCACACATTCACCGTGGAGCGAACAGGGACCAAAGTGTTGATCCAAGGCTTGCACCATGGCTTCAGCCCGGCGCCCCCGCTCCGCTGCCGGGATGGGCAACAAAGATAGGTGCGCCAGTTTGGCACCCGCATACAGATGCGCAGCTCCGTTGGGGCATGCCGCCACGCAGGCACCGCAGCCGATACACGCTGCGAAATCGAGCGCTTCTTCAGCTTGCTGTGCTGTTAATCGTACTCCGCCCGCGTCCGGTGCGGTACCAGCTGACACGCGCACATGCCCACCTGCTTCGAGCAGATCCGTCAACGCGCCCCGTTCTACTAGCAAATCGCGGATAACCGGATAGGCGCGGGCGGAAAGTGGCTGCAATGTCACAGTCGCGCCGTCGTCGAACTGGGCTAAACGCTGGTGGCAAGCCGGCATATTGGGGGTGGGCCCGTGCGGGGTTCCGTTCACCACGAGCCCGCACGCCCCGCAGATCCCCTCGCGGCAATCCGATTCGAATACCACCGGCTCCTGGCCGCTCTTAATGAGGTCATCGTTGAGGCGGTCCAGCAGTTCCAGCACCGACATACTCGGCACCAGATCATCGACGTCGTAGCTGGCAAAATGCCCCGGCGTCGTCGGACCGTCCTGCCGCCATACTCGAATCGTTAGCTTCATCGGTAATCCCTCACTTGTAATGGCACTACTTGGAAGTTCAGCGGCTCCATGTGCCGAGTGAAATGAGGGGTATCGCTATCCCAAGCACCGCTGTGCCAGGCGGAGATGAAGGCCCACTGCTCATCGTTACGCTGGGCCTCTCCCCCGTCCGTACGGTGATCTTCCCGGAAGTGCGCCCCACAGGACTCCTCCCGGTCCAGGGCGTCCACGCACATGAGTTCAGCAAGCTGGAGGAAATCCTCCACGCGAGCGGCATATTCCAGTTCCTGATTGACCCGATCCGTGGGGCCAGCCACGAGAACATCACGCGCAAACTCACGCCGCAGTGCGCGGATCTTAGTGATCGTATCTGCCAGGCCCGCGCTGGTTCGGCTCACCCCGCACCCCTGGTAGAGCAGTTGGCCGAGTTCGCGGTGGAAATCGCGGGGCGGCCGCGTCCCGGGGTTGTGAGCGAGTCGCTCGAAACGCGCTTGCGCCTCGGCTACAGCAGCCGTGACTGCGGGATCGTCGTCGTCGAGATTCTTCTCCCCCAGGTGAGCGGCCATATACGCCGGCACCGTATAGGGAATCGTGAACCACCCATCCACGCAGGCACTCAGGAGCGAGTTCGCGCCCAACCGGTTCGCGCCGTGGTATCCGCTGCCACACTCCCCCGCCACGAATAGCCCGGGCAGGGAGGTCATGAGCTGGTAGTCGGACCACAGCCCGCCCATGGTGAAATGCGCCCCCGGGGCGATCCGCATGGGCACCTCGTAGGGGTCCTCGCCGGTGGCGTCTCGGTACATGTGGAAGAGGTTGCCGTAGCGTTTGGCGATCGCGTCTTTACCGTCCCGGGCAATCGCATCCCGGAAATCGAGGTAGACCGAATTGCGCAGCGGCCCCACCCCGTGCCCGGCGTCAATCCGTTCGCGCGCGGCCCGGGAGGCGACGTCGCGGGGGGTGAGATTCCCGAATGCCGGGTAGCGCCGCTCCAGGTAATAGTCGCGTTCCTCTTCGGGGATCTGCCCAGGCGGGCGTTCATCCCCCGCGGTTTTCGGCACCCAAATCCGCCCGTCATTGCGCAGCGACTCACTCATGAGGATCGTCTTGGACTGCCAGTGGCTTGAGATCGGCAGGGCCGTGGGGTGGAACTGCACGAAGGAGGGCATCGCCATATAGGCACCGCGCCGGTGGGCCCGCCAGGCCGCCGAGGCATTCGAACTCTTGGCCAGCGTGCAATGGTAGTAGATACTGCCGTACCCGCCGGTTGCAAGCACCACTGCGTGTGCGGTGAGCGGGCGGAGGGTGCCGGTGAGGAGATTGCGCACGACGACGCCACGCACCCGGTCATCTTTCACAATGAGATCGACCATCTCGTGGCGGACCAGCAGGCGGATACGGCCAGCCTGGACGTGCCCGGCAAGGGCCGCCGCTCCAGCGATCTGCAACTGTTGGCCGGTCTGGCCGCGGGTGTAGTAGGTGCGCGATACCTGCACGCCACCGAAGGAACGGGTGGCGAGCGACCCACCGTATTCGCGCGCGAAGGGCGCGCCGATCGCGTTCATATGGTCAATGACGCGCACCGATTCTTCAGCCAAGCGGAAGGCTTCTGCTTCCCGGCCGCGGTAGTCCCCGCCTTTGACGGTGTCAATAACGAAGCGCATGAGAGAATCGTTATCCACCCGTTTAGCGCGGGCGGCGTTAATCCCGCCCTGGGCAGCCACTGAGTGGGCGCGACGGGGAGCGTCGTGGAAGGTGACGGCAGTGACGTCATAGCCGAGGTCCGCCAGGGCGCTGGCAGCCCCCGTGCCGGCCAGGCCAGTACCGACGACGATCACCGAGAATTTACGACGGTTAAGCGCGGAAATGAGCGGGTAGGAGGTCCGGGCGGTTGCCCACGCCGAGGCCGGGTCCCCGGCCGGAGCCCCACTGGTGAGAACATCGCCGAGCTGAACATTGGGCACGGCGGTGCTGGGCAGCTGCACCGGGGACGCAGTGGTGCCGAGCAGCTCGGACGACGCCACCGTGGTCTGCTGCGCCGGGTGGTGGTGTGCGCGGTTTTTAAACCGGCGGAAGATGGTCATGAGCCGATCACTCCCAGGTAAATAGCCAGCGGAATCGAGAGATTCCCGGCGGCAATGATGAGCGCAATCAGGTGGGCGAGAATATGCCACGCCTTGCGGGTCCGGTTCCCGGTGACTCCTAGATCACTCGCGAGCAGCCACAGCCCGTGCAGGAGATGCACCAATAGGGCCAGCATCGCCCCGGCATAGAGAAGGGCGAAGCTGGGGCGGGACAGGGACGCCACCAGGTTTGAGTAGGCAAAGGAGGTGGCCGAGGTGGGGGCCTGGAAATCGACGGCCACGGTACCGGTGGTGAGATCCAAAATATGGAGAATCGCGAAAACCAGCAGCAGCAGGCCGCTGATCCACATGCCTCGGGAGATCAGGCTCGCTCCCCTTCGCTTAGCGCTAACCTGCGGGCGGTGAGCACCGCGGTGGGCCCGCAACGTTTTGAGGAGCGTTGCCCAGATATGGGCCAGCGCCGCGAGTAGCAGCCCAATACGGAAGGCCCACAGTAGGCCGCCGGCCGGCAGCAGTGGGTAGCCGGCGTGGCGCAGCCAGTGGGCATAGTCGTTAAAGGATACAGGTCCCGCATACACTTTGAGGTTGCCGAACATGTGGATGGCAACGAACACGGCGAGCGCTGCCCCGCTAATAGCGGCTACTGCACTGAGCGTGGTGTTGCTGGGGCGCACAGGTGGTGGCGGGCTCTGCTTAAGGTCGCTGCGAGGGTCTTGGTCACTACGAGTAAGCCGCACGCGCCCGTGTGCCAGGGCGTTAGGGTCTATCCTCGCCGTCGTGGTGAGCGCGGGCGCGGGGCGCTGATCAGATTTGGGCGCAGGCGAGGATGCCTGCCCTGCTGCCGGTGGCTTCATTGCCTCTTCTTTCTTCGCCGGGTACTTCCACCCTAACGAAGAATAAGAGGGAATGCGAGCTAGCTCACCCTAACGTTGACTGTACTGCCTCGCGGACACTAACGCTGGGCCACGCTCGCACGAGGCGCTCAGGCCCTAACGTTCAGGGACGTAGGCACCTTGGATGGCGACTTCCAGATCGGTCAGATCCTCCTGCGTATGTGCCTTGAGCGCGTCCAGCAGACGCCGGGCTTCATCAGGCCGATGGGCCTCACAGGCAGCTCGTACGAGCTGCCTGCCGGCGTCAGGAATGTGGGTGGCCGGATCCCAAGACCCCAAGCCTAGCTGAACCGCCTCCCCGGGGAGGTTGGCGCGACGCAGCATCTGCAGGGCTTCGAAAAGGGCCTGGCCGCTGTATTCCCGGCTCACCGCTGTCTTAAGGCGCCGCACGGCGGCTTCGCGATCCTCGGTTAGAGAGAGCCGGGCCATCTGGATGAGCGGATACCAGGCACGCGAGTTGCCAACGAATTCGTCTGCCAGCGCCCATACAGCGGTATTGATTCGCTCACGCTGGTCGGCGGGTATCTCCTCTGCGGTGAGGGGGTCGGGGATTTCTTCGTAGCTGGTGCCGATAGATACCAAGCGGGCCAGGGTGGCGAAGGCCTGCTGGTCGTTGGGGTTCTCGGCCAGGCGATCGCGCAGCGTCTGCTCGGCCTGGCGCAGGCCTTCGTGGACTGGATCGGAAGCTTGGGCAATAGGTTCAGCAACTGCCGGTGCTTCCTGAGACTCGTGGCGATCAGCGTCGGACATACTCTTCCTCCCCGTGCTAACGCCTCCACCTTAGCGCCTGGCACACTGCTCGTGCATGTGGTGCGGCCTAAAACTATCGATCGCCGTGCACTCACAGGTATATGCGCGGTATATTCACGCCCATGAGTGAACTTCCGACCTGGCGCAACCACTCGCTGCCCGGGCAAGTGCTACGAGAACTGCGGCGCGGTACCGATGAGCTGAAACTTGCCGCCGTTTCCCGGATTGAACGCGACCTGCCCTGGTGGTCGGAACTGTCTGGGGAGGACCGGTCTTGGCTAGGCTTGGTGGCTCATGAGGGCATCAACCGCTTTTTAGCCTGGTTACAGTCGGCCGACGAAACCTCCTCGCGGCCTCAAGATATTTTCCGAGTAGCCCCCCGTGAACTCACCCGCACGATTTCCTTGCAACGCACCTTGGAAGTCGTCCGCCTCATCACGGCGGAAGTGGAAGATTCCGGGCTGCGGTATGTACCCGCCGAATACCGCCGTGATCTGTACGAGATGGCACTGATCTATTCGCGAGAAGTGGCATTTTCTGCCGCCTCGATCTATGCGCGTGCCGCCGAGACGCGCGGCCAGTGGGACGCTCGCCTGGAAGCCTCAGCGATTGACGCAATTATGCGCGGCAGCTCCCCGTCCGTCACCCGGTCGCGCCTGGCGACCCTGGGATGGACCGGGCGAGGGCGCACTTTTGCCCTGGTAGGCCCAGCCGTGACTGAGCTTGCGGATGCTTCGAGCGAATTGCGTAACGCGCTACTGCGCCTGACCGATGACGCCGTCGTCGGGATCCAAGGGGACCGACTCATTGCCGTACTGTGTACGGATCTCGCCCCACGCGCCATTGCTACGGAGGTGGCTGAGCACTTCGGGGCCGGTTCCATCGTGATCGGGCCGCCGGTCGACGACGTCATCCACGCTTCCCGCTCCACTCGCGCAGCCTTTGCTGCCCACGCGGCCATCCGGGCGCTGATACAACCGGATCGGATTATTGAAGCCGACGATCTGCTGCCGGAGCGGGTGTTGGACGGCGATCCACTAGCCCGCGAAACTATGGTGGAACATATTTACACGCCGATGCTCTCTGCCGGCGCAGTGCTGATTGAAACGCTGGAGTCCTATCTGACGCTGGGGCGATCTTTGGAGGCATCGGCCCGCGCTCTTATCGTTCACCCCAATACTGTGCGATACCGTTTACGCCGGATTGCGCAAACGATCGGGTGGGATCCAACTGAACCCCGTGAAGGCCAAATCCTGCAAATCGCGCTCATGGTAGGGCGTTTGGACGCTGGTGGGCGCGAGGTCTAAGCATTTTTGTAGACACCCTCCAAACCTGCCGTCAGGACTTAGTGGTGCCCCTGCGCGAGTCCGGGGAGGTTTCCTGTCACAGTGGAAGGGTGAGTGTTGTACTGTGCCCTGGGCAGGGCTCCCAACGACCCGGTATGTTGACCGACTGGATCGCTAGTGGCGAGGATCGTGACCTCAACGCGCGCACAATGCTGCAGCAGTGGTCCAACGCGGCCGATCTCGATCTGATCGCGCTCGGATGTGAAGCCGACGCCGAGACAATCCGCGATACCGCGGTTGCGCAACCCCTGATAGTAGCGACGTCGCTGTTGTCGTGGCGGCTATATCAACAGCTCACGGGTGCGCAGCCGAGCCTGACGGCGGGGCATTCGGTGGGTGAGCTGGCAGCGCTAGCCGTGGCCGGAGTTATCTCTGACGCCGACGCCGTCGCTTTAGCCGCTATCCGGGGCCGGGCAATGGCAGCAGCGGCAGCTCAGGAATCCACCTCAATGGCTGCTGTTATCGGAGGCGATCGCGAAGGCGTACTCGCCGCCTTAGCTGCCGCCGGCCTAACGCCCGCCAATATCAACGGCTCTAGCCAGGTGGTGGCCGCTGGACCGAGTGAAGCGATTGCGGAGCTGGTTGAGCACGCCCCCGCGGGCACGCGCGTAAAGCAACTAGCCGTAGCCGGAGCTTTCCATACCATGGCGATGGCAGATGCAGTTCCCGCAGTCGCAACCGCCGTCGCTGGATTGACGGCGGAAACACCGATCTGCCCTATCATTTCCAACCGCGACGGTGCTGCTATCAGTGACGGTAGCGAAGCGCTGGGCCGTATCCCGGAGCAAATCACGCAGCCGGTACGCTGGGATCTATGCCAAGACGCGTTGGCGTCGGCGGTGGCATCAACCGGAGTGGAGCTCGCCCCTGCCGGGGTATTGCGCGGTCTTATCCGCCGTGACATTCCCACGCTTTCCGTCACCGCCCTCACCCCCGCAGCCCTCGCCTCGGCAGGGCGATAGCCCCGGTACCCGCACACGAAGGAATGACCATGCAGCTGACCACCGCGCCGCTGACGGCCGGCTCCCAAATCATCAGCTACGGTGCTGTGCGTGGCTCGCGAATTGTGCCCAATGAGGACATTATCGAGCCCATCAACTCCTCCGATGAGTGGATCCAACGGCGCACCGGTATTCGCACCCGGTGCTATGGCACCGCCGCTGACTCCGTGGTGACGATGTCTATCGAAGCGGCCCAGCAAGCGCTGGCGCATGCAGGACTGACTGGCCCCGATATTGACGCCGTCATCGTCTCCACCGTTACGCACTTCGAGCAGACTCCCTCAGCGGCTGCCTACGTGGCCGATGCTATTGGGGCCACCCCGGCGGCGGCCTTCGATATTTCCGCCGCCTGCGCCGGCTACTGTTACGGCATCGCGCAAGCCGACGCCCTAGTGCGCAGCGGTAACGCCCGGCACGTCCTGGTCATTGGGGCAGAAAAAATGAGTGACTTCATTGACCCCACTGACCGCTCCATCTCATTCCTCCTCGCCGACGGCGCCGGCGCGGCCATCGTGGGGCCCAGTGATACCCCAGCGATTTCGCGGACCATATGGGGATCTGACGGCAGCCAGGCCCACACCATCAGCCAAACGCATTCATGGCTGACGGTACGCGACGGATCGGACACCAGTTGGCCTACGCTGCGGCAGGAAGGGCCCACTGTCTTCAAATGGGCAGCATTCTCGATGGCAAAAGTCGCTCGGGACATTATTGCCGCAGCGGGCTTGAGCGCATCCGATATCGATGTTTTCATCCCCCACCAGGCGAATATTCGGATTATCGACCAACTCGTCAAAAGCATCGGGTTGCGGGCGAACGTCATCGTGGCTCGCGATATTAGCGACACCGGAAATACTTCAGCGGCCTCCATACCGCTGGCCACTGAGCGGCTATACCGCGATAGTGAAGTTAGTGGCGGCGAACTAGCCCTCCAAATCGGTTTCGGGGCTGGCCTCGTGTACGCCGGGCAGGTCGTGCGCCTGCCACACCGCGCCTGACGGACTCAGGTACTGCAAGAAAGGATCACCCTATGGCACTGAGCAAGGAAGAAATCCTGGCCGGACTGACCACCATCATCACCGACGAGACCGGTCTCGATGCCGGTGAGATTACTCCCGAGAAGTCCTTCAGTGACGATCTCGACGTCGACTCGCTGTCCCTGATGACCATTATTGCGGGCGCTGAGCAGGAATTCGACGTCGTGATCCCCGATGAGGAACTGCCCAACCTCAACACGGTTGGGGATGCAGTGTCCTTCATTGAAGGTGCCCAGAAATAACTGATACCCCGGAAGGGATACTGCCATGACTACTGCCCCACACCGTGACGTGGTCGTAACCGGGTTGGGGACGGTCAATCCGCTCGGCGCGGATACCGCCTCAACCTGGCAGGCGCTCCTCGCGGGAACCTCAGGTATTGCCACGCTCACCGATGAATGGGTGGAGCAGTACGCCCTGCCAGTGACCTTCGCGGGCCGCGCCGCCGTCAACCCGGCCGAGGTACTCCCCCGGCCGCAACTACGCCGAATGGATCCCTCCTCCCAATTCGCAGTCATCGCCGCTGACGAAGCCTGGCGGGATGCGGGCACTCCCGAGGTGGACGGTACCCGATTCGCCGCGATCGTCGCCTCAGGGATCGGCGGTATCCACACCACCCTCGACATGTGGTCGGCCATGTTGGAACGCGGGGCCCGCGGCGTCCTGCCCATGACCGTTCCCATGTTGATGCCGAACTCCTCGGCCGCTCACATCTCGGTACGGCTGGGGGCCAAGGCGGGGGCCCACGCCCCCACATCCGCCTGCGCCTCCGGTGCGGAAGCAATCGCTTGGGGTGCCCAGATGATTCGTCAGGGGCGTGCCGATATTGTCATTGCCGGCGGTACGGAAGCGGCGATCCATCCGATGCCCTTAGCAGCCTTTGCCCGCATGCAGGCGCTATCCACTCGCAATGATGACCCCCAGGGGGCTTCACGTCCCTATGATCGCACCCGCGATGGCTTCGTCATGGGTGAGGGGGCCGGAATCGTGGTGCTGGAGGCGCGTGAACATGCCGAGCGTCGCGGTGCCCGGGTACACGCCGTGCTGGCCGGGGTAGGGATGAGTGCGGACGCCTACGACGTGGCTCCGCCCGATCCCACTGGGGCTGGGCAGGAAGCCGCCATGCGGCTCAGTTTGCAGGATGCGGGACTGGATGGTCAGGCCGTCGCCCATGTGAATGCGCACGCCACCTCTACTCCGGTAGGAGATATGATCGAGGCCGAAGCGATCGCGCGGGTAGCGCCCCAAGCGATCGTGTGCGGGACCAAATCCATGACCGGCCACCTCCTTGGCGGAGCCGGGGCGCTGGAAGCAATCTTCTCGATCCTCTCCACCCGGGAGCGGCTGGCACCGCCCACGATTAACTGCGAGAACCCCGAAGAGAATCTGCCCATCAGACTTTCGGGCACAAGCCCTGTAGAACTGCCTGATGGTGCCGTACTCAATAACGCGTTCGGCTTCGGGGGCCATAATGTGGCGCTGGTGTTCCAACAGGCCTGAGAATCTCTCTAACTGACACTCCACAGAGAGATCTTCTCAGCACCCGAAACCCGGGGTGTGGCTCCAGTGCACACCCCGGGTTTCCCTGTCACGGCCCATACACGGTACAGTATTGCTGGCACCAGCCACGCCCCTGTAGCTCAGCCGGTCAGAGCAGCGGACTCATAATCCGTCGGTCCCGGGTTCAAGCCCCGGCGGGGGCACCACTCATCCAATCACTGCCTGATAAAGCTGACTGAATTCCTCTGCCCGCTGTCGGTAGTACTCGGCGTACTCCCGGCGCGGTTGCACCGTCCGCCCCACCGGCGGCACTGACCGTTCCACCTCCGGTGCCACATGTTCGAGCGCCAGTAGTGCCGTCCCACGCAGGGTGGAGCGTTTAAAGGTAGCCGGAACAACAGGCTTGCCCAGCGCATCGGCAACCATCTGTAGCCACGTGGGCAGCCCCTGAGACATCCCCCCGGTGGCGACCACCTGGTCCACGGCCGGATGGACAGCCCACAACTCCTTCGCGACCCGACCATAGGCCAACGTGAGTCCTTCCAACGCACCCCGGTACAGCTCTCGCGGTCCGTGGCCTGCAAATAAGCCGGTAAATACGGCCCGCGCGTCGGCCCGCCAACCGGTGGCCCGCTCCCCGGTGAGGAAGGGCAAGAACATGGGGGTTCCCTCCGACGGCGGTGCTAGCGCCCACGCATCCAATTCGGCTTGTTCTGGCAGCTGCAACGTAGTCGCAAGCCAGGCGGGGATGCGCCCGGCGTCATTAATGGCACCGCCGAGCAGACTACGGTTGCGGTCAATCCGGTAACACCACAGACCAGCCGGGACCTGGCTAGGGTGTTTGGGTAGTAAAACCCGCATGGCCCCTGACGTGGATGCGCCCAGCACGCAAGCGTTGGCGCCCGGCGGCACCGGCCCAATATTGGAGGCCAAACCATCGGCGATAACCGGATACCACGGCACCTCGGCGAGGGCCGGCCAACGCTCAGCGTCGATCGCTCCGGTAATGGGCTCATCCGGATCGTGAATGTCACTCAGCTGCTCAATATCGATCCCAGCAGCCGCCACCAGGGTTTCGTCCCATTGGCCGGTCAGGCGGTTGAGCATACCGGTCCAGGCTGCGGTGGCTGTTCCCACCACCGTTGCCCCCAGCAGACGCCAGTACACGTACTCCCCCAGCGACATCCATTGCCGCACCTGCCGAGCGACCTCGGGCATAGCCCGGTGCACCCAGCGCAGCCGGGTGGGCAGATAGGAGGCGTGCAGGAAGGTACCAGTGCGCTGATGGACCTGTTCGCCATCCAGTACCTCGGCCAGTTCCCCGGCTATCTCGGCACCGCGTGAATCGGCGTAAGTGAAACAGGGCGTGAGCGCTGCGCCGTCGGCCCCTACCCCGACCAGTGAGGAAGCGAAGGTGTCCATCGCCACCCCACCGACGCGCCCAACAAGGTCTTTACCGACGACCGTATCAAGAAGTTCATGCACCTCAGCGACCACCTGGTCGGCATCGATGGTAACTTCCCCATCGGGGCTGGTGGTGAAGGTGTGTGGGACCTTCAACCGGCGCCCCTTCACCGGGGTTCCGCTGGCATCGTAGAGGCTGCAGCGGGTCCCGGAGGAGCCCACATCTAAGGCGACGACGAGGGGGTCTAGGGCAGCGTCTAGTTCAACTGAGAACCCCACGGCTAGATACCTACCATGGAGGCCAGGCCGTAGATCACCAGGACGAAGACGAAGCCGAGAACGGATTCCAGGCCCTGCTGGACGGTCCAGGTTTTCAAGGTTGTCTTGACGTCGAGGCCCATGAGGCGGCCGACCAGCCAGAAGCCGGAGTCATTGACGTGGGAGCAGAAGACCGAACCGGCAGCCGCAGCGAGCGTTACACAAGCCAGCTGGATCGCGCCCATATTGGCGGCCGTTACTGCCGGGGCGAACAGGCCCGCTGTCGTTACCAGGGCTACCGTGGCTGAACCTTGCGCCAGACGCAAAATGACCGATACGAGATACACGGCAAGGATGAGTGGCAAGCCTAGGTTGGATAGTGACTGTTCCAGAGCCGCCCCAATACCGGAGGCGCGCAGGACGCCACCGAACATACCGCCGGCGCCGGTGATGAGGACGACCGAACAGATAGCAGGCAAAGCCGAGTCCACCAGTTTTTCCAGCGCCGTCTTTTCCACGCCTCGCGCGAAGCCGAGCACAATCATTGCCACCAGGGCCGAGATCAACAGCGCGACCGGGGTTTGACCGATAATCATGAGGTATTTCACCCACGCTTGCCCGCCGTCGATAGTGCCCGCCTTGGAGAGCGTATCCAGGGTGGTGTTAATGCAGATGAGCACGATCGGCACTAGCAGCACCATGATGATGGTGGAGATCTTCGGCGGGCTCTGCGGTTGATCGTCGTCGACGTCACCGAGGAGCGCAGGCACCGCCACCGGGAACCGCTCTCCCACAAACAGACCCCACAGGTAACCGGAGAGGTACCACAGCGGGAAGGCGATAATCAGGCCCACGATGAGGATATATCCGATACTGGCCCCGAAAAATTCAGCGGCTGCCACCGGCCCTGGGTGGGGCGGCAGGAAGACGTGCATCACCGAGAAGGCCGCAGCGGCAGGAATACCGTAGCGCAACACGGGCTCGTTCATCCGGCGCGCAATTGCGAAGATAATCGGCAGCATAACTACCAGCCCTGCATCAAAGAAGATTGGGAACCCCATGATGAGGGAGGCAATACCCAAGGCGAAGGGGGCGCGTTTCTCCCCGAAAGCATGCACCATTGCGTCGGCGAGTACTTTCGCACCACCGGAGTGTTCGATAAGTCGGCCGAGCATGGCCCCTAAACCGACCAGTAAGGCCACCGATCCGAGGGTGGAGCCGAAGCTCCCCGTCATTTCCTTGACGATGAGTTCCGCCGGGATACCGGCAACGAGCGCCGTCACCAGGGAGACCAGAACCAGGGTGACGAAGGCATGCACCCGGAACCCGATAATGAGCACTAGAATCAAGGCAATTGCAGCGGCGGCAATGCCGAGCAAGGGACCAACGCCGAGAGTTTGTTCCCATTTGGGTGCTTCCAGGGGAACGGCTGCCAATAAGGGTAGATACATGAGTCACGTCCTTGTGCAACGCGGGGATAGATACCTTCACACTAACTGAGATCACGCCACAATGGCTGGGGTTCCACCATTCGGCCACGGGCGTGCGCTGAGCGGTCAGCGCATCCCGGTGGCGAGGTCGTCACCGGGCGGTTTTTCGTTTACGGTAGCGCCATGAGAAACCGCCGCTTTTTCAGTTCTCACCTGCCTGGGCACATACGTACCAGCTTGCCCCGCGATGCGCGCGCGAGTGCCACCGAGGTGGCTGACGGCAACTGGGTTGCCGCTGGACGCACCCATCTGTGGATTGGGGAGCACTCATATCCGTGGACGGATTTTCGCTCCGTGGAGTGGGATGGGGATCGCCGCACGCTTACGCTCCACAACGTGGACGGCGGCCAGCAGATAGTCGAGTTGGCCCATGACGACGTCTACACCTTCACCACCGCCGTCCGGGAACGGCTGGAAGCCTCTATCGCGTATCACCTGGATGTGGAGATTCCTGACGGGCTCGTGCAAGTGTTGATCCGCCGGGGAGCCGATGGAACTCTGCTGAGTCAAACAATTGTTCTAGGGCGCGACTTTGACGCCCAAGCACTGGCAGATCCCCAGATCGCCCGCATGATCAATCGGGCGGAAGCGCAAGCCCGGCAGGCGGTTGGATGGAGCGGGGCATAGATCACAGCCCTTGAGCGGCATGTAGGCACCGCACGGGCAGCTCCACAACCCGCCCTGTGGGGCACTTCACCTGCTCACGGTGGCGAGTTTGCGGGTTCGGATTTTTGCCAGACGCTGTTTCTTTGCTACTCTGGTTCAGCACGATCCCGCGTAGCTCAACGGCAGAGCATCCGACTGTTAATCGGACGGTTACTGGTTCGAATCCAGTCGCGGGAGCTTCTGCCCCAGCCACCATTGGTTGGGGCATTTGTTTTAAGGGCAAGAAAGGAGCCTGCGGTGCGTATTCTCAGCCGGGCGGCAGTTCGGATTGATCAGGTCACCCTAGCTAGTGACGTGGGCAAAGTTTGCGCCCTTGCGGCCGAGTTGGGATTCCAAAGTGTCGTCTCCCCTACCGATAACGGCTATGCCATTGAGCTATCCCGGCTGGACGATTTTCCACCGGTTAACGACATTGCCGCACTAGCCCGACTGCAGGAAATCGTAGACGGATCGTCGGTTGCCGCCACTTTAGAGAAGGCCGGCAATCGGGCAGCTCAGCGTTCAGAGAAGGTGAACTAAATGGCCTACCGAGATATCCGTATCGTCGGCGATCCAGTGCTGCGCACTGCCTGCGCCCCCATCACCGATATTGACGCAACCGTGCGGGGTTTGGTTGAGGATCTCCTCGAAACGGTGGACGACGACGGCCGCGCCGGCCTGGCCGCTAACCAGATTGGCGTCGGCCTGCGCGCCTTTTCCTGGAATATCGACGGCGACATTGGCTACATTCTCAATCCCCGCATCGTGGAGACATCGGCCGACGAATACCAGGACGGCGATGAAGGCTGCCTGTCTGTCCCCGGCCTGTGGTTCCCGAC
>JAEWHO010000040.1 GCA_023387755.1 Actinomycetes bacterium
GCAGAAAATCTCCGGCAGGGCTACGGGAAGAAAACAATTATCGACTCGCTTGACCTGACGATTGGCCCCGGCGTCACCGCTCTAGTCGGCCCGAATGGAGCCGGTAAAACTACCCTGCTGCGCACACTCGTAACTGAACTCTCCCCCAAGGGTGGGACGGTATCTATTGCGGGGGAACCTGTTACTGGCAAAGCATCTATCCGGCGGGCGCGCACTCATATCGGGTTTTTGCCACAAAACTTCACGGCCGACCCGGCATTTACGGTAGCCGATCTCATCCGGTACGCCGCTTGGCTGCGGGAAACAGATGTTAGCGAGCAGGCGGTCAGCAAGGCGTTAGCGGCCGTTGATCTCACTGATTCCGCGCGCACCAAAATTCGCGCACTATCGGGTGGAATGCGGCAGCGGGCAGCGATCGCCTGCACCATCGTTGGTGATCCCGCCATCTTGGTATTCGATGAGCCGACAGTCGGGCTCGACCCCGCTCAGCGCGTCTATTTCCGGGAAGTGCTCGATCAGCAGCGGGACCGCACTGTTCTGCTCAGTACCCACCTCATTGAGGATGTGGTGGCCTCGGCGGACCGCGTCGTCGTCATTGATCACGGGGAAGTGAGGTTCGACGGTGCTCCGGCGGCCCTGGCCGACCTCGCGCCCACCACCCACACCCAAGGTATCTCCCGGGCCGAACTCGGTTTCCTCTCTCTATTGGAGAGGAAATAATGATGCCCACACACCTGGGCCTCCTCCTGCGCACCCGCCGCACCCACCTGACACTAGCTGCCCTGCTGC
Organism: Actinomycetes bacterium; assembly: GCA_023387755.1. Taxonomy (GTDB): domain Bacteria; phylum Actinomycetota; class Actinomycetes; order Actinomycetales; family Actinomycetaceae; genus Bowdeniella. The sequence continues at coordinate 790 of JAEWHO010000040.1, forward strand.
TGTGCGCCACTATCTCGGCGCTGACCGTCTTCAGCTCGTACGGTTTGCAGGGCCGTGGCGGCGCCGTCACCCTCATCGCTTTTATCACGCCCGTTCCTGCCGCCTGTGTGGTCGGTTTTGGCAGTGGCACCCGCTACCGCGATGTGGAACGGCTCGCGGGCCGGCGTCTGGCCTCATCGGTGCGTGTCTTAACGCTCGTGCTCACCGGGATCACGCTCCTGCTCATGTTCCTCGCTCCCATCATCGCCTCAGCAAGTGTGGCCACCACGCCGGTGGAAACCGGGATCATGTTCGCCCGAGTCGCGCTGGCTTTCTGTGGGGCAGCGCTGCTGAGCACATACATCTTCGGGCACACCTACTCGTGGATCATTCCTGTGCTCTGTATCCCGCTGGTCTCCCACTACGGTTATGACTCCGCAGGAGCGTCACTGTGGTGGAACGTGGCGGCGACGCCGGGCGGAGATCTGCCTTCCTGGATCCTCGCCGCTGGGCTCTACGCACTAGGCCTGTGCCTGCCGCTCACGGGCCAGGCACCCCTAGTAGAACGGCTCGTGGGCCACTAACTGTTGCCCCGCTCGCTGACCGCACATTCGAGCCGGTAGGGGCGGCCAGGCCTAGGCACTGGCTAACTCCCACCACACCACGGCGGTATCCCCGTAGTCCTTCCGCCGCCACACCTGCCAGCCGGGCAGTTCCTGGGGTGCGGTACGGCTGGCGCTCTCCGCAATGAGCAGGTGAGTCAATACCCCGAAGTGAACTTTCAATTTTTTTGACAGTTCACATATCTCTCGGTAGCTTGACATGGGTAAGGCTAGGCCTGCCTTACCTCACCAGCCAATAGAATGGATAGCAATGTCAAAGTTCCGAGCATGGTTTACCGCCTGCCTTGCTGCAGGCACGCTCTTACTTAGCTCATGCAGCAACTCTGCCGAGCCTCAGGGCGATTCTTCCCCCAAGACCGGTACTCAGACTAGTCAAAGCGCAGACTTCAGCCCCGTCACAATCAAACACGCGCTCGGGACTGCCGAGATTAAAAAACAGCCCGAACGAGTGGTTACCCTCGGTCAGGGAGCCGCGGAAACAGCTATTGCGCTCGGCCACACCCCAGTCGGAATGGAGTCCTACCCCTGGGGAGCGGACGAAACCGGATACCTACCTTGGATTCACGAAGCTGTGCAAGACAAGGGTGACGAACTCCCCGAGCTTATAACCGGCGGAACCGAACTTGATATTGAAGCGGTCGCAGCCCTCAAGCCGGACGTCATCCTGGCACCGTGGTCGGGTATCACCGAGGAGCAATACTCCCTCCTAGCAGATATTGCACCTACTGTGGCGTATCCGGAAGAACCCTGGGTGATCACGTGGGAGCAGGAAATTGAAATGGTGGCTAAAGCTCTCGGTGAGGAAAATCGATCTCAGGAACTCATTGATGAAGTGAACTCCACGTTTGCTAAGTACGCTAAGCCGGAGTACAAAGACTACACCTTTGCCTATATCTATACCGACGGTCCCGGCACACTGGGTGTCTTCTTTGAAGGTGAACAGCGCTCCTCATTCCTCTCCAAGCTTGGTTTAACCATCGACCCCGTCGTCGAAACCTTCCGAGATCAGGAAGTGCCAGGAACTGACTCCGCCCTTATCGGCCTTGAGAATGCCGATAAGCTCAAAGATACGGATGTGATTGTCACATGGTATTCCTCCTCTGAAAGCCGCAAGGAGACCGAAGGGCAAAAGCTCTATATGGAGATTCCTGCGATTAAGCGAGGTGCCGTCGTAGCAGCCGAAGATCAGTCGTTTGTTACCGCATCGTCCATCATCAACCCCCTTACTGTCCCCTGGGCGGCCGAGCGTTACATTCCACTCATCGATGCTGCAGTCAAGGCTGCTAAGTAACCTGCCTACCGCCCAACAATGATCATCCTGTCCGCTAGGGGGCGCAACACTGATCGCAGGCGCCCCCTAGCCGCGCTACTACTGCTGCTTCTACTACTGATAGGAGTGACGGTAAGTCTGCTTCTGGGTGGGAAAGACACTTCCCCCGACCAGGTGCTGGCGTATTTAACCGGGGGGCAAGCAGACCCTTATCTCCAGGCCGTCATTAACACCAGAGTGGCCCGAATTGTTATGGCACTACTGGTAGGCAGCGGCCTAGCAGTTGCCGGTGTTCTCATCCAAGCTGTAACCCATAACCCGTTAGCTGATCCCGGTCTGCTCGGAATCACAGCCGGTGCCTCTGCTGCTGTTGTTACGGTCGGGCTCCTCAGCGGATCGCTTGTCCTTGCCCATACACTATGGGCGGGAAGCGCCGGCGCCATCATCTCGACACTGATCTGTTACCTTGTGGCGACGCGCTCAACCGGCTCGCCAGTGATGACGCTACTGCTCACCGGGGCCATAATTTCCGCCATCGCCGTAGCCTATATCAACATCGTTATACTTCAATTCCCTTTTGTATTCCACCACTTTCGGTTTTGGACGGTCGGCTCTCTAGCAGGCAGAGATCTCACCTTTGCTGCTCACATCGCTCCTGTGATCGTGAGCGGGCTAGTCATTTCCCTGCTTTTTCACTCTGCATTTGACAACCTCGCATTCGGTGACGATATCGCCAGTTCCTTAGGAACAAATGTGATGACCACCCGTGCCGCTGGCATTATCCTCGCAGCCTGCTTGGCTGGAGTTGCTACCGCAGCGGCTGGCCCGATCTCGTTCATAGGCCTGATTACTCCTCATGTGGTCCGAGCCTTAGTCGGAAACAATCATGGTTGGCTGCTCCCCCTAGCAGCCCTTGGTGGCGGAACGTTAGTTCTCTACAGCGACATGCTGGCAAGGATCGTGGTGCGCCCAGAGGAAATCATGGTCGGTATTGTCACAGCTCTCTTGGGCGCCCCACTGCTGCTACTAGCCATACGCCGAACGAAGGCAGGGGTATGAGAAATAAGATCGTGCCCATCTCACTTTGTTGCACTGCGATAGCTGTGCTGAGCTATCTCACTCTATTCCTCGGTGAGCTCGGGCTTGACTGGGCGGCAGTGCGTCAGTTAGGGGTCGGCCAGATTGACCCCACCACCCAGCTAGTCCTTACCCGGTTACGCGCCCCGCGTCTATTAACAGCAATTTTGGCCGGGGCTCTATTTGGAATCTCCGGTTTATTGTTCCAACACGCCACCCGTAATCCGCTCGGCAGCCCCGACGTGATCGGCATCAACGCGGGCGCTAAAGCCGGGATGGCACTGTGCGCTACCTTCCCTTTTATCCCTGACTCTCTTGCCGCTGCCGCAGGAGCATTCACGGCAACCCTGTTGGTGTTCATTGCCACAGGAAAGGGGTTCACTTCCGCAACTCGAACAATTATTGCCGGCATTGCAGTCGGTGCCTTAGCCCACGGCATCACCCAGTATGTACTGACGGCGAAACTGAGGCTCGGGGCCCATCAAGTTGCCGCCGCCTTGAGCGGTTCCCTTAATGCCAGCAGCTGGCGGGATGTCACGATCGCTGCAAGTGCTCTAATTGTCGTGATCGCTGCAGCAGTCTTAGTATCCAAGAATCTCCTGCTACTGGAATTGGGAGATGATGTTGCCGGCGGTCTGGGTGGAGCACCCACGGCTACCCGAACGTGGACGGTGGTGATATCTGCTATAGCCGCTGCTGCGGCGGTCTCAGCTGCCGGCCCAATCAGCTTTGTAGCCCTGAGCGCCCCTCATATCGCCCGCCTATGGGGGAAAGGGCTCCCCTTGATGCTAAGCGCAGCTATCGGTTCGATTATCACCATGGCTGCAGACTTAACGGTACAACAGGTGAATGTAGTTAAGGGGTTACCTACCGGAATTATCACCCTTGGAGTAGGCGGACTTTATTTAGCCTATGTTTTATTTTCTCAACAAAGGAAGATGAAGCTATGACTAATCTGTCGTTAGTTGGAGGAACTCTTTGCTATGGACAAACAGTCGTGTGCGAGAATCTCAATTTCTCGGTTAAACCGAAATGCTTTACGGCAATTCTAGGGCCGAATGGGTGCGGCAAATCAACGCTGCTACGTAGCCTTACCCGTAGCCTTCGCCCCCGAGCGGGCAGCGTTACTTTAGATGGGCAAAATATTTATCAGATCAGGCCGAAGACGTTCGCCAAACAGGTTGCTTTTCTACCGCAAAATCCACTCGTTCCCACCGGGATTACCGTACGTGACCTAGTGGCTCGCGGCCGCCACCCCTACCACACTATTTTTCATCCCTGGTCACAGGAAGATACCTCTATCGTCGAGCAGGCTTTGGAGAAAACCTCTGTCACTGAGATTGCGACATCCGACATTGCTGAATTGAGTGGAGGGCAGCGCCAACGCGCCTGGATAGCCATGGTTATCGCTCAAAACACTCAGTTTGTCCTCCTGGATGAGCCCACCACATTCCTAGACGTGGCCTATCAAATTGACGTTCTAGAGCTAATCAAGTCTTTGGTTAAAGACGGAATAACGGTGGTAGCCGTACTTCATGACCTTACCCAGGCAGCTCGGTACGCCGATCACGTCGTCGTCATGGATGGCGGCAGCATCCTCACTCAGGGAGCCCCAAAGGAGGTGCTAACACCCGCGTGTTTGGCCGAGGTTTTTGGAATTAATGCCTGCTTTGTTGGAGAGCATCTAGTGATTGACGGCCGATCGAAACACTAACGAGCTGCCATGCTTCTTAGCTAGCGATCGAGCCCTACCTCATGCCGCCAGCGGGCGGGTAGATCAAGTGAGACTGCCCAACGCATATAATGCTCCATATTGCGCACCCGACGCGCGGCCGGGGCGTCATGCGGAAGGGCATCTAGCATCCGTGTGGCAATTTTCTGCTGGGCCTCGAGGAATTCCTGTTCTCGAACTAGGAAGTCTGCCCACACATCTTCACCGGCAGAATAAAAGTGGGAGCGCTCCCCCTCGTGGCGCGTCATATGAACCATCCCTGCACGTATCAGCGCCCGAATGTGCATGGAAACAGACCCCCGCGAAATATCGAGTTCCTCACTCAATTCACCGGCAGTGACGCGCTGGGTTTCATCCAACAATAAATAGGCCATAATCTGCCCTTGCATGCGCGGTATGCCGCGCTTCTGCCATACATCAGCAAAGGAATCAATGAATTCTTTGCGGGTCTTCTCCTCCATAGTGGAATAGTTTATGAGATTCCAACCAATTCCCACCACACGACGGCGGTATCGCCGTAGTCCTTCCGCCGCCACACCTGCCAGCCGGGCAGTTCCTGGGGTGCGGTGCGGCTGGCGCTCTCCGCAATGAATAGTCCGTCCGCAGCGAGGAGGTGGCCCTGCCGGATTGCGGCGGCACACTGGCCGATGAGGGCTGCGGCATCGGTGTAGGGCGGGTCGATAAAGACGACGTCGTAACAGTCCTCACCGCACAGGGAAGCAGCCGCGTGGGAACGCAAGAAGCTGACGGCATCCTGCCGGTGAACCTGCACCCCGGCAGCGCCCAGGTCACTAATGTTGCGTTCACAGATGCGGGCGGCACCGGCCGCCAATTCCACCAGATCAACGTGTTGCGCGCCGCGCGAGTATGCCTCCAGGCCGAGAGCCCCCGATCCGGCGCACAGATCGAGAATACAGCCGTCGTCGAGCAGGCCGGTCGCATCCAGGGTGTTGAAGATTGATTCGCGCACCCGGTCCGAAGTGGGGCGCGTGCCGCGCTCGGGTACTCGCAGCCGCCGGCCTTTCAGGCTTCCCGCAATAATCCGCGTCATGTTCGCTCCGCAAACTCTGCGTCCAAGGTTGCGATAGCGCTGGCGAGCGCCGGATGGCCCGCGAGCGCCACATCTGCGGCCACCACCTGCTCGGCCGCCGCACGCGCCTGCTCAATTAGCGCCGCATCGTGCACCACGCTCAGCACCCGCAATCCGGTGCGGTAACCCGACTGGTTCGCCCCCACAACGTCCCCCTCCCGCCGCAAGAGCAGATCCTCTTGGGCCAGGCGGAAACCGTCAGTGGTGGCGGCGAAGGCATCAAGGCGCTGCTGGGTGGGGGTGCCCTCCGGCAGGCCCGGGTCGATAGCAAAACAGATCCCTGGCTTCGTGCCGCGCCCAATACGCCCGCGCAGCTGGTGCAGTTGGGCCAAACCGAAACGGTCCGCATCCCAGATCATCATGACGGTCGCGTCCGGTATATCAACACCCACCTCGATCACGGTGGTCGATACCAGCATCGGCGTGCGTCCCTCCCGGAATGCAGCCATAGCAGCATCTTTTTCTTCCGGTTTCATCCGGCCGTGCAACGTGCCCACCGGGTAGGCGCCCAGCGTCGGTTCGGCGGCTAACAGTTCGGCCATATCCTGCACCGAGTGGAGGGGGCGGTCGGCGTCGGCGTCCGTCATATCGATACGGGGGCAGACCACGAAAACCCGCCCCCCGGCCGCGATTTCCTCCGCGCACCGGGCGAACATGCGGCGCATCCACGGCTCATTCGCTTCACTCACCCGGAAGGTCTGGACGGGTTGGCGACCCCGCGGCAGTTCGGTGAGCTCAGAGACTTCCAGATCACCGAAGATGGTGAGCGCAATCGTGCGCGGGATGGGGGTGGCGGTCATGTGGAGCATGTGCACGGCCCCCGCCGGAGTATTGCGCAGATAGTCGCGCTGCTCCACCCCGAAGCGGTGCTGTTCGTCGACCACTACTAACCCGAGGTCCGCGAAGGCCACATCCTCAGAAAACAGGGCGTGTGTGCCGACCACGATCCCGGCCTGCCCGCTGACCACCTCCGCGCGGGTACGCCGCCGCTCAGCGGTCTTTTGAGAGCCGGTCACGAGGGTTACGCCCACACGCCCGGCCTCCGTTTCCCCCTCGTCTGCCTCCAGCAGGGTGCCGGGGCCGGCAAACAGGGAGCAGTGCGCCGCCGAGCCGAGCATGTCACTGATGGTGCGGTAATGCTGGTAGGCGAGCACCTCGGTGGGCGCGAGTAGTGCCGCCTGCCCGCCCGCATCGACCACCTGCAGCATCGCCCGCAGAGCCACCAGGGTTTTACCGGAGCCCACATCCCCCTGCAGCAGCCGCATCATCGGCACATCGCTGGCCAGATCGCGGGCAATCGCATCCCCGACGGCGCGTTGCCCGGCAGTCAGCGGGAACGGCAAGGCGGCATCGAAACGGGCTAGCGCACCGCCGGCCCGCCCGGGGCGGGCCGTCGTGGAGGTCTGCTGGACCAGGTGGCGGTGTTGACGCAGCCGCACCTGCCATAAGAACGCCTCCGTGAACTTCAGATCGCGGCGGGCACGCTGATGGTCCGCGTCCGCATCGAGCAGGTGGATGGCCCGGAAGGTCTCATACAGGTGTGGCATTCCCCGTTCGGCGCGGATCTCAGCGGGCACGAGGTCGGGAATATCGCGGGTGTCGGCCCCGCCGAGCACGGCTTCGACTGATCGGCCAATCAGCGGCCCCATTGTTTGCGCGCTCATGCGGTAGACGGGAACAAGACGTTGGGCGCCCGCGAGCGCGGAGCGCTCGGCGTCGTCGTCATCAAATATGGCCAGCGAGGGGTGCACAAGTTGGAGGGCGCCACCGCGATCCAAGGAGAGCTTGCCTGAAAATACGGCGCTGGTGCCGGGGCGCAGCAGGCGGCGGTAGTAGTCCACCAGGCTGCGGCGCATGAGGAAGAATGTGGCGTGAGCCTGGCTGGAGCCATCGGTGATGATGGCTTTAAATACGGTGCCGTGACGGCGGCGCATCGGGATGGCTTGGGTATCAACAACGCGGGCGCTGAGCACCACCGGGGTGTCTAATTCGGCGGCGGCCAGATTAGTGAGCTCGCCTGGGTCCTGGTAGCGGTGCGGGATATGCCAGAGCAGGTCCTCAACGGTCTCCAGGCCGAGGGTGGCGAGTTTTTTCCCCGCCGTGGGGCTCAACGCTTTGGTGAGAGGGCGGGTGAGGTAGCCGGTGCTCATTCGCCTGGCCCACGGTAGAGCAGCCACACGTCGGGGGTTCGCTGCGCGGAGGGAAGCTCAGTGACGTCACTGTCCGGCAACGCCTGCCGGATAGCCGCGGCCAGGACGGGTGCGAGCGGGGTATCGCCGACGAATACCGTCACCGGTTCCCCCTCGGGGTGCAACT
>JAEWHO010000058.1 GCA_023387755.1 Actinomycetes bacterium
CCAGCCAACCACCACAACGGTGGCCAACCAAAACAAAACAACCCACACAACCAAAAAGCCATGCAGGCAAATGGCATCACAAAACAAAATGACACACTGTTGAGTTATCAAGCAACCACCACACACCTCATCCACTGCCCTTCGCGGGAGTGTTTAAGGAGGTTAAGGTCTGTTCCCGATCCTCTCGGGCACAGGATTCAAATTTACTCGACCCTCAGGCCAGAGTCAAATCCGATCCGTGTGATCTGGGCCGCAGCTCGCGCTGCTTACTCAGATTCCCAGCTCTCGGCGCTTCGAGACCTCTTTCGAACTCTCGCTGCCTCGCAACCGGGCTCAATGAGCTTAAGCCTGCCCGCCCTGGGAAGTCAAACCCTTGCGTGGGTGAATGTCGGCCGTATGAGCAGGGTTCGCGTAGTGTCTGAACTGAATGTAAGCGCACCTCCATGACTCGCTGCCTGCATCCTGTGGCACGCATCGCAAGAACTGGTACCTCGGTGCCAAAAGCGGCCTGCCCTACCTCGCAGAGACGACGCCTTGAGAAAAAGCGGCGGGAGCGTATGCTCCCGCCGCTTTGGCCCGTTAGTGCGCTGCCTGGGCGTTACTGATTTTCGGTGGCCCGGGCAGCTGCCAGAGCACGCCGGCCACGACGCACCAGGACTAACCCACCGGGCAGCAGGTCGGCTTGGGTAACCGGGGCGTCTTCATCGGTGACCTTGACGTTATTGAGGTAGGCACCTCCGGAAGCTAGGGTTCGCCGCGCCGCGCTGCGCCCCTTCTCTAGCCCCGCCTCTACGAGGATGTCCACGACGGTGGTCTCCCCCAGGCGCAGCGTGGCCTGGGGTAACTGCCGAGTAGCGTCGATGAGCGTGCCCGCATCGATACCTGTGAGGTCACCCGAGCCAAAGAGTGCGGCAGAGGCGGCCTCCACCTCGGCAGCGGCATGTGCTCCATGGACCAGGGTGGTAACTTCCCGTGCCAGGGTGCGTTGTCCCAACCGCAAGTGGGGGCTGGCTTCATGCTCCGTGATGATCTGTTCAATCTGTTCGCGCGGCAACAGGGTGAAGATCTTCAGCAGCTTGGGGACTTCGGCGTCGTCGATATTGATCCAGAACTGGAAGAAATCGTAGGGCGAGAGCATCTGCGGATCGAGCCAAATGGCACCGCCTTCGGATTTGCCGAATTTAGTGCCGTCCGCCTTGGTAATCAGTGGCGTCGTCAGGGCATGGACCGTGGCACCCTCTGTTTTGCGGACGAAATCGACGCCGCCGATGATATTGCCCCACTGGTCGTTGCCGCCGGTCTCCAGGGTGCAGCCATAGCGCAAGTAGAGTTCGCGGTAGTCATTGGCCTGCAAAATCTGGTAGCTGAACTCAGTGAAGGACAACCCCTCATCCCCGCGCAGACGCGCCGCCACCGACTCCTTAGCCAGCATCGTGCCCATACGGAAGTGTTTGCCGAGGTCACGCATCAGGGAGATGGCAGACATATCTTTAGTCCAGTCATAGTTGTTCACCATGACCGCTGCGTTGTCACCCTCGAATGACAAGAAGCGTTCAATCTGGGCTTTCAACTTATCCGCCCACTCAGCTACGACGTCGGCGGGATTAAGGGTGCGCTCCCCACTCATGCGCGGGTCCCCGATCAACCCGGTGGCCCCACCGACTAGGGCGAGCGGCCGGTGACCGGCGTTTTGCAAATGCTTCATGAGCATAAGTGCGACGAGGTGACCGTGGTGCAACGAAGGTGCGGAAGGGTCGAAGCCGCTATAGAAGGTGATTGGTCCTTCCTCGAGGGCCGCGCTCAGCGCGTCCAAATCAGTGTGTTGCGCGATGAAACCGCGCCACTGAAGCTCCTCAAGGAGAGTGCTCATCGGTCTATACCTTCCGTAATACGAATATATGGCCCCCCTAGGATACCGCGCTGGCATACTTCCCAGGCATTCGCATCCAAAAACAGAATCCCGCGTGTACACGCCCGAGCATGACGGCGGTAATTATCTATCTGGGAGCAGTGTTTGCGGCGGGACTCGTGGCGGTAGTCCTGCGATTACCACCGCTGATCGGTTTCCTTGCCGCAGGCTTCATTCTCAGCGGATACGGGGTAGAGAAAATTGCCGGACTCGAGGTCGCGGCCGATATTGGGGTTACCCTCATGCTGTTCGCGATTGGGCTTAAACTCGACCTCAAGGCGCTGCTGGGAAAAGAGGTATGGCTCACCGCCACCGCCCATATGCTCCTGGCTGTGCTCGCTGGCACCGGATTCATTGCGTTGCTATCGGTGTGGGGAATTGCCAGCGTCTTGGGGCCGCGTGATCCGCAACGGTCTGATCGAGATCATTATTTTGGCGATGCCTGAACACCATGCCCACATGGATGCCCTCCGCGAGATCCGGCACCGAAAATTCACCGGAACCGTCGCCGCCGTGGCGATGTACTTCGAGGACGTCCGGGATCTCCATGATCTCGGCATCGACGTGGTCGTACATATGTTCGCTGGGGCGGGACGTGACCTCGCCGATCAGGGCGTCGAGGTGCGGCAGCTGCCCCGCCGCAAAGACAACCGCTAGAGTTTTTCCTTTAGTTTCCGCCGAAACTTCCAACCGACACGGTTACGACATTGCAGTGACACCATATTGGTGTCATACTGATGGCATGATCGCATCAAAACATATTGAGACACTGGGGGAAGCCCTCCAAGCGGCCGCCGTGCTCGGCGGTCCACAGATGCAAGACAATGCCCGCGCGCTGGCAGCCGCGGCCAATCCAGGGTTCCGTCAGGCAACTCTGGCACTCTATGACGCCATCGCCCAGGAGCTGAATGAACAACTCGCTGGTGTCGACGTCGTCGTGACCGTACACGACGGAGAAGTGAGCCTGCGCGCCGAGGCCCACCAGGCTCCCACTCCCCCACCGGCGAACGACGATGGCGAAAGCACCCGCACAACTGTACGGATGCCCGCGAATCTGCGAGCCGAGATCGAACAGGCGGCCAAGGACAGCGGCGTCTCCATTAACACCTGGATTATCGACGCGCTGCGATCTGCCCTTTTTCGCCGCCCCACCATCCACACCTCTAACAGCCTCACCGGCTGGTACTCGTGAAAGGCACAATCATGCAAACGATCCTCTATCAGCACACCGCCCCCAGCGAGCCCATCACCATCCACGCCGACTGCAATGTCGCCAATATAGTGGTCAGCAATGGAGATGAACTCTCGGTCATCCTCGAAGGCGATGAGCACTTCCACCACGGTGCCCGGTGCGAACTGCGCGACAACGGTCTGTACGTTCACTTGCCGGCACAAAAAGAAGCGTGGCACAAGACATTCTTCACCTCCATCGACCGGAAAATCCCGCGCCTAAATGTGATTGCGCCGGCGGGGACCCATATCAATATGCGTACGCTTACCGGCTCGCTACGAATGGACGGCCGATTTGGCAACATCCACGCCACCTCCAATGCTGGAAGTATCGTTGCCGGTGAGGTGGAACTGCTCAGCGCCCGCGCGAATGCGGGAAAAATTACGGTAGAGCGCGTGCAGAATATCGACGCGGTCTGCGACGCCGGTGGCGTCAAGATTGGAGCGGTTGGGAGCGGGAAGATTCACGTCTCGGCCGGGCAGGTTCGTATCGGTGAGGTTACGGGGACTGTGCAGCTTCACGCTGATGCCGGATCGATCCGGATCGATCACGCGCGTGCCTGCACTCTCGACGCCGTCAGTTCTCTCGGATCAATCAAGGTGGCGGTGGAGCCCGGCATCCCCGTGTGGACCGACTGCCACGCGTCCACCGGGAAAGTGCGCACCAACCTGCAGCAGACCGAGCACCCTGAGCAGCAGCAGGAATGCGCCCGGATTCGCGCCCGCACCACCGTGGGGTCGATTGAGCTGGAGCGGGCACGGTGCTGAGAACGAGCTCAGGCGCGCTGCGGGGCGATCACGTTGGAGCGCGCGTGACGGCGGCTAAGAACCACCGAAATGAGCCGTGATGGTGCGCTCGCGTCCGTCCACCGTGATGAGCCCGCCGTAGGGCAAGATCCACTGGGGCCGGGTGTGCCCGAAGGACGGCCCAGCACATAGGACGGCCTGTGGCGCATAGTGGGCGCAGGCGCGCGCTACCGTATCCACCAGGGCAGCTCGGAAGGCTTGCTGTTGCTCTAGAGGCGGGTGGAAATCAAAGGACGTCGCCGGTGGGCGGGCCACCACCACGGCAACGCACCGCGAGAGTATCCCCCGCTCCCCCAGGGCCCGCAGGAAGTACCACATGTCCAGAAGTGTGAGGGGCTCATCACTGAGTTCTAGCAGCAGCGCAATACCGTCTAGTTCAGCGTCCGGCGGGTTGAGGCCGGCGACGAAAATATCGCGGAGCACGCTGACGCACCCACCCCAGGTCACCGCGGTCACGCGTCGGCGCGGCCCCGCCCACCGCCACGGCTCAGGAGGCGTGCGCTCACCATCATCTGTCAACGCTCGGGGATCATCCCAGGGCAGGCCATGGTCTTCACTGGAGGCGACCGCTTCGATGGTGATGCTCTGCCCGGATAGGGCTGCCTGCAGACTACGGGAATGCTCGGGGTCCACGCCGCTGCCGGCGCCGATATGCACCTGCGTGGCGCCCCCGTGATAGGACTGCACTCCGAGCTTCCACAGGTAGTTGAGAATGTGGGTGTTGTCCGAGTATCCAAAAAACGCCGTCGGGTGGGCGGCAATGGCCGCACCATCGAGGTGAGGGAGCACGGTAATCGTGTCATTGCCACCCACACTCGCCATAATCGCGCCGATAGACGCGTCGGTAAAGCAAGCCGTGATGTCCCCGGCGCGTTGCTGGGGGCTCGCACCCAGCAACGCCGTCGTCGGAGTATCCACGACGACGCAGCCGGTCAGGTCTGCCAAGCGGGTACGGGCCTGCGTATGCACCTCGGGACCAAATGCCGGCCCCGGCATCGCGGGGGACACGATTGCCATCCTTTGGCCCGCCCGCAATAGCGGCGGTATAACGCGGCGATCAGACAGACTCGTCGGCATCATCATCCAGGGGTGGCAACCCCGCCAGAATGCGTGCGCACAAGTCCGCAGCCATATGGGAATGACGCATGACCGTAATGGTGGTGTCGTCCCCGGCAACCGTACCTAGCGCACGAGCTCCCAGGGCCGCATCCAGGGCAGATCCCAGATAACGAGCTGCCCCTGGCGGGGTGTGCAGGACTAGCAGGTTACCGGTGTGGTCCGCCGCTACCACCAGTTCTGCCGCAAGGCGGGCAAGGCGGATGCTGGCGGCGGTACGGTCAGCTGGGACCGGGATATTGGTAGGCACAATATAGGCAAACCCGCCATCGGGGCGGCGTGACTTTTGCGCCCCTAGTTCCACCAGGTCACGCGAGAGCGTCGCCTGGGTGGTCTGGATCCCCTGCTGGGCTAACCTCTCCGCCAATTCGGCTTGGGAACGAACCGCATAATCTGACAAAATCCGTACCACTGCCGCTTGCCGCGCAACTTTCGCTGCCGGCGCTGCCATTGCGCTCATACCGCTCCTTTCTGACTCTGCATTTTACCCGTGCACAGCTGTGCTCAGGACATCGGTGAAGCGCGCCCACTGGGCCGGTGAGATGAGATATGGGGGTCACGCGAATTATCGCGAACTGGGCGCTACACACGTGGGTAAGGGATTCTCCAGCCCGACGGGAAGAAGTCTAGATTTCACCCACGAATGAGTAGGGCGGGAGTGCGTTTGGCGATCTTATGCGCAGCCTACCGGGCGGTATCAGATAGTTCGATGACGCGATCCGCTCACCTTACAAGCTGCCACAACGGGGCACACACGACTTGGAAGACCTCCCCGTTATCCCGCCGGTCAGGCCGTGAAGCATCAGCACATTGAACGCCTAGTGCCCGTTTACCGCACGGAAGTCCTTTGTGTGGGATGGTCAGGAATCGAGGGCGTCACATAACCCTTAGGCGTGAATGAAGAGGAACGAGAACACCACGTTCAGTACCATTGCCGCCACCATCGGGACGGCGGTGCGCTTGACCAGCAGAACCGGGTTCACCTTGATGGCACCAGCAACAATCAGCGCTGCGACGAAGAAAATTGCCGCAGCAGCGTGCACCTTTTTCACGATGAAATATCCGACAGCGACAATCGCCAGGAGAGCGAAAATAAACATTACGCGAGCTTTCTCGTTATGTGGATTGAGGATGAATAGTTAAGCCGGCGAGTTAGACGCGAAGCCGCCGGGGCTGGAGGCGTTCTTCGACGACGTCATCGCCGTCACAATAGGTGTGCCAGCCGTATACCTCAGGCCGGTCACTGATGACCTCCATCAGTTCAGTGCCGTGGTAGACCAACCCGATACCATCTTCGGAGCTGTAGGCACTGGGGAATACTCCCTGCCCGACGAGCTCCTGAAGGAGGGTGCGCCGGAGTGGGTTAACGCCATAGTGGACGCCGTTACCATAGGGCAAGAAGCCGAGACCGTTGGTGCAGGGGCGCAGCTCTTCGCCGAAAGAGTCGGTGGCACCGCCTTGGTGCCAACACATCGACCCAGCGGACACCCCTCCCAAGATAACGCCTCGTTCCCAGGCTTCCCGCATGATCTCGCCGATTCCGTGTACTTGCCATACGGCTAGCAGATTAGCGACGGAGCCGCCATCGACCCAGATAACGTCCTGGGCAAGGAGGTACTCGCGGATATCGGCCACATTCGGCATGGCGAACAGCTGAAGTGGGTTGAATTGCCACCCCTGCCGCCGGGCAGCCTCCCCGCGCTCTGCCAGGCGGGAGAGCCGATCACCGGTGGCGGTCGCGAGGAACCCGAACTGAGGCCGGCGCCCGTGTACGCCAGCTAGCTCCATAGCGTGACGGACCAGGGGGCCGAATTCAATCCCTCCATAAGCACTGGGATGGTAGGCACCGGAAGTGGCAACAATAAAACGATCCATGGGGGGAAATACCATGATGAGGCGAGTGGCGGCCCCAAACAGAGGGTCCGCCACTCGGTTTGCTTCACCCCAACGGTGAATTACATTAGGACAGTTCTTGCTGCTCGCTGAGCTGCTGGGCGATCGAGGCTGCCCAGGCCCGGATCTTGTCCCACTCCCGGTAGTCACCTTCCGGCGCGTTACCCAGGCGTGCGACGGTTCGCTCCCGCAGGGATAGCTGACCGAGATCAAGCCTCCCCTTAAACACCTCGTGATCGATGGGGTTGATTGACAGCAGCACAGGACCGACACGACGCGGGTCTTGGACATTGCCCTTGGGTACACCTGCCAAACCGCAGGAGAAAGTCCACAGCGGAATTTCACGCAGCTGGTCACGGAAACGCTGCACGAAACTACGCGCGGACTCGAGCCACTGGGTCATGTACACAGCAGAGCCGAGAACGACGGCGTCGATCCCTTCTAAGTCACGCACATCGGCCGGATCCTGCCGACGGGATTCGTGCCCGTGGGTGCGCAACTCCTCGACAATGGCATCCCCAATTTCAGCGGTCGCCCCGTGTTGGGAGGCAATGACGACGAGAACCTTCATTTCTCCAGTTTTCCTTAGATCAAGTGGTCCTAACCAAAGTGTAAATCACCTCGGTCCATCATGCTGAGCTCAGCCTCGCAACTGTGCTCCGAGTCGTGCTTGGGCTCCCTTGATAACCCGGTGGCGCACCTGGTTAATATCTTCGGCACTCAAAGTCCGATCATGAGCACGAATCCGCAGCGCGACGGCGATTGAATAGTGGCCGGGCTCGATGCCAGTCCCTCGATAAATATCAAAGGTGCGCACGTCTTCGGCCAGTTCCTTGGCTGCCTGCCACACCACCTTCTCCACATCCGCGGCGCTCACGGAGTCGGCGACGACGAAGGCGAAGTCTTCCTTCGCTGGTGGGTAGGTGGAAACGTGGCTGACCAGGTGCTCTTCATCCGGGATCGCCGCGAGCAGCGCATCCGTATCCAATTCGAAGGCACAGGTGCGGGCAGCCAGCCCGAGTTCCCTGCAGATCTCGGGATGAACCTCACCCGCATGCCCGATCAGCTCGCCGGCAGCATAGAGCCCGGCGCAGCGGCCCGGATGGTAGGGGGTGGTGGAAGCGGTTTTAACTTCCAGGCGCACGCCCACGCTGGTAGCAGTAATCCGCGCCAGTTCGATGGCATCGGCCCAGTCATAGGAGCGTACCGGCCCTAGTGCTCCACCCCCGCTGACCGGCCCGCTCACGACCCCAGCAACATGCCAGGGCTGCTGCGGGACTACAGCGGTAATCTCGGCTAGATCAGCTTCGCTCGGGCGAGCGCCCACGGCAGGCAGCACCGTAGCGGTGAGCTCCCCTGGCCGAACCACCATGCCGGCTTCCACCAGCGCAATGCGTTCCAGACCGCGGGAGATATTCCGTGCCGCTGCATCGAGCAGATTGGGTAACAGATGGGAACGTAAGTAGGGCTGGTCATCGGCCAGGGGGTTAGCCAGACGCAGACGGTTTGCCCCTCCGTCGTCAGGCTCGATCCCGAGATGGTCCTCACCCTCAAATGGGAAGCACAGTACCTCGATGAGGCCGTGTTCCGCGAGCGCTCGCATAATGGTGCGCCGCGCGCGCTGGTCCCGGGTTAGGCCCATGGCGACGGGAGCGTGCGGGATGATGGAAGGGATCTCGTCATAGCCGACAATACGGGCGACTTCCTCCACCAAATCGGCGCCGACGGTGAGGTCAGGCCGCCATGAGGGTGCCCAGACCTGCCAAGACTCGCCCTGTTCTACCCGGCAGCCGATCGATTCCAAAACTGTCGCGATATCGGCCTCGCTCGTCGACAAGCCCGCTAAACCAGCCACCTGCCCGGGACGGAACGTAATCGGGGCCCGCTCAGTGAGCTCGTTAACGTCACCCACGCGGCCGGCGTCCTGCCCGCCGCCGTACTCCACCAGCAGATCGACGGCGCGTTGGGCCGCCACCGGCGGTAGCAACGGGTCAACGCCGCGTTCGAAACGCTTGGCTGCCTCACTGGGCAGCTTATGCCGACGGGCGGTACGCGCCACGGTGACAGGATCAAAGTGGGCCGCCTCGATGAGCACATTCGTGGTGTTTTCATTGACCTCGGTGGCGTCCCCGCCCATCACTCCGGCGAAACCCAGAATACGGGTGCCGTTGTCATCGGTGATGAGCAGGTCTTCGGTCTCCAAGGTGCGCTCGACATCGTCGAGGGTTGTGAACTGCTCCCCTGCCCGTGCCCGACGCACCGTAATATCACCGCGCATGAGATCGAGATCGTAGGCGTGCAGGGGTTGGCCGAGGTCCAGCATGACGTAGTTGGTGACGTCAACGGCAAGACTGATTGGCCGCATCCCGGCTGCAATCAGCCGCTGCTGCATCCATGCCGGTGACTGGCGTTGCGGGTCAATGCCGGTAACGACGCGCGTGACAAAGCGGTCACAACCCGCCTTGCCGTGAATAGGAGCGTCGTCAGTAAGAGCGACGCCGTAGGCGTCCGCCGTCGTCGCGGGAACCTCAACGCGGCTGGCCGGATCAACGAAGGTGGCCCCCGTGGAGTGGCTGTATTCGCGCGCAACCCCACGCATGGAGAAGCAATAGCCGCGGTCCGGAGTGACGTTGATTTCTAGCAATTCCCCACGTAACCCCAGAAATTCGGCGACCGGCTCACCGGGGGCGGGGAAAGAATCATAGCGTTCGTTGAGCACGATAATGCCGTCGTGGTCTTCGCCGAGACCCAGCTCGCGGTCAGAGCAGATCATGCCGTCGGACCAGTGCCCGTAGGTTTTGCGGGCAGCGATCTGGAAATCCCCCGGCAGGGTGGTTCCCGGGAGGGAGACGACGACGTAATCGCCAACGCCGAAGTTGTGTGCGCCGCAGATAATTCCGCGGCTGAGAAGGTTACTGGGCTCCTTGCCGGTACCCGGCTCATCATTGTGTTCGCCGACGTCAACCCGGCAGTAATTCACGGTTTTCCCGTTTTTATGGGTTTCTTTATCGCAGGTGAGGACCTTACCGACCACCAGGGGCCCGGTAACGGCAGGCGGGTGGATCTCTTCTTCTTCCAAGCCCACCCGCACCAGGGCGGCGGCTAGTTCCTCGGCGGTGGTGCTGGCGGGTACCTCGACGTGATCGCGCAGCCAGTCAATTGGTACGTATGGCATTAGATTCCCCTCCCCAAGGACGTGGGACCGAACTGGGTGGTGAAGCGCATATCGCCTTCGACCATATCCCGCATATCGTCAATCTGGTGGCGCAGCATGACGCCACGTTCAATCCCCATTCCGAACGCGAAACCGGTGTACTCCTCCGGATCAATCCCGCAGGCGCGCAGCACGTTGGGGTTCACCATGCCGCAGCCACCCCATTCAATCCAGCCGGCACCGCCCTTCTTTTGCGGGAACCACAGGTCCAGTTCAGCACTCGGTTCAGTGAACGGGAAATAGGAGGGGCGCAAGCGGGTGTGAGCCTGCGGGCCGAACATCCACTTAGCGAAGTGGTCCAGCGTACCTTTCAGGTGTGCCATCGTCAGGCCCTTATCAACCGCTAAGCCTTCCACCTGGTGAAATACCGGCGCATGGGTAGCATCGAGCTGGTCTGAGCGGAACACCTTGCCCGGGCACGCAATATACAGGGGCGGATCCTGCGCCAACATGGTGCGGGCCTGCACGCTAGAGGTGTGGGTACGCATCACCAGGTGGGAACCGGGTGCGTCAACGAAGAACGTGTCCTGCATCTGCCGGGCAGGATGATCGGGCCCGAAGTTCAGCGCATCGAAATTGAACCATTCGTGCTCAATCTCTGGCCCCTCAGCGATCTGCCACCCCATGGAGGCAAAGAAATCCGAGATATCGTCCATGAGCAGACTAATCGGGTGCCGTGCCCCTTGCGGTAGGCGACGTGCCGGAATGGTGACGTCAACTGTCTCTTCCTGCAACACGCGTTCAGCTTCAGCTGCTTTCAACGTTTCCTCACGCGCAGCCAAGGCCTGATTCACCCGCCCACGGGCTTGCCCCATTCGCTTACCAGCGACAGCCCGGTCGCTCGGATCCAGGCTTTTGATCTGTCGGTTCGCGGCCGCCAGCGGGGATGCATCGGCAGCATGTGCGAGCCGGACCGCTTTGAGCGCGTCCAAGGAGTCGGCCTGTTCGATTGCGGCTAGGGCTTCCTCAACCGCGACATTCACGCCCGCTTCATCGAGCGGGCTCAACGCTGTCTGAGACATGGTGACCTTTCATTGATGACCGACTCAAATCTTACCGCGCCCGTTTCATTGCGCGGGTGCGAGTCTCAGGTGGCGGCCCCCATACCGACCAGGGAAATGACGAGCATTTTCTTACGGCCCACGAGATCACCGTAATGTCCAAAG
>JAEWHO010000064.1 GCA_023387755.1 Actinomycetes bacterium
CGTATCCCCCGCGCCGCTAGGCTGGGAATAACGCCGGGCTGCAGGCCGCCGCCAGCCATGATCTCCACACTCCCGGCGTCGGCCCCCTTCCCGGTGTCGGTACCCTTCCCGGCATCTGCCAGTCGCACCAGCTCAGCGAGCGTCTCGACCCCGGCGGCACAGGTGGGTGCGCCCCCGGAGGTGAGGATACGGTTGATACCGCCGAGGGCAGCCACCTGGTCTAAGAGCTCGGCCGACGTCACGCCCCCGGCCAAGAGCACATCCACACAGCGGTGCAGGACGATCTGCACCCCGGCCCGTTCCGCCCGGGAGGCATCGATCCATCCACGCAGCATATCTGCGGCTAACTGGTCGGGGCCAGTCAGCGCCCCCACGACGACGGCGTGCGCGCCCGCGCGCACGGCCAGGGCGATATCGCGCGCCGCCAGGCGCGCTTCGGCGTCGTCGTAAATAAAATCGCCGGGGCGGGGGCGGATGAGAACGGCGGTTTCAATGCCGACGGCGACGCAACTTTCAATCAGCCCTAGTGAAGGGGTGAGCCCGCCGACGGCAAGGGCCGAACACACTTCGACGCGGCTAGCGCCTGCCTGGGAAGCCAGGCGGGCACCAGCCGCGTCTTGGATGGCGATTTCGAGTATCGGGTGCGCGTTCACGCTGGCAGCTTATCGCCTCCCTGCCAGCAGTTGGCCGTTAACGTTCGGAACGCGGAATCCAGTGGCGCTCGCCTTCGCCGGTGTAGACCTGGCGCGGGCGGCCGATCTTGGTGGCCGGGTCGGTGATCATCTCGCGGTACTGGGCGATCCAGCCGGGCAGGCGGCCGAGTGCGAACAGCGGGGTGAACATCTCCTCGGGGAAGCCCATCGCCTTGTAGATCAGGCCGGTGTAGAAGTCCACGTTCGGGTACAGGTTGCGCTGGATGAAGTAGTCGTCCTTGAGGGCGATTTCTTCCAGTTCCATCGCAATGTCGAGCTGCTCATTGGACTTGCCGAGCTTCTCGAGGACGTCGTGCGCGGACTGCTTAGCGATCGAGGCGCGTGGGTCATAGGACTTGTAGACGCGGTGACCGAAGCCCATGAGCCGCACCCCGTCTTCCTTATTCTTAACCTTCTCCACAAAGTCCTGGACGGTCATATCCGATTCCTGGATCTGGGTGAGCATACGCAGCACGGCCTCATTGGCACCGCCGTGCAGCGGCCCGGATAGCGCACCTACGCCGGCCGCCACAGAAGCATAGATATTAGCCTCCGAGGAGCCCACCATACGTACGGTAGAGGTGGAGCAATTCTGCTCGTGATCGGCATGGAGGATCAGCAGCTTGTTCAGGGCATCGGTAAGGATCGGATCAACATCGCCATGCTGATAGGGCATGCTGAAGGTCATGCGGATGAAGTCCTCAATGTACTGCAATGAGGAATCCGGATAGAGCAGTGGCAGCCCCTGGCAACGCCGCGAGATATAGGAAATCATCGTCGGAACCTTAGCCATGAGCAACACCGTAGCCAGCTCGATCTGGTACGGATCCTTCGGGTCCAGGGTGTGCTGGTAGTACGTGGCCAGGCCAGCGATACCGGCCTGCAAGATGGCCATAGGATGCCCGTTGGCCGGGAAGGCGGTGAAGAAAGCCTTGAAGTCCTCGTGGAGCAGGCGGTGGCGCTTAATGCGGCGAACTACGGCCTCATAGGTTTCCATATCCGGCAGATCACCGTAGATGAGCAAGTAGGCGACCTCCAAGAAACGGGAGTTATTCGCCAACTCATCAATGGGATAGCCGCGGTACCGCAGAATCCCGTTGCCACCGTCAATATAGGTAATTTTCGATTCGCAGGATGCGGTATTAACGAAACCACTATCAAGCGTGACCAGGCCGGTTTCCTTCAGCAGATTGCTGATATGAACACCGTCGTTACCTTCGGTTGCCTTAACGCGGGTAAGTTCCAGCGTCTTATCGTCAACGCTGAGCTGCGCAGGGCTGAGGTCGGACATCAGGTTCCCTCCTCGGAACATCGCACAAGTGCCCCTTGGCACCTTCCACCTCCCCAGCCTAGGCCAGAGGTCCTATACGCCGCTGCCTCGTTCCTGTATTCGAACCGTCTCCAGATACGTGTTTTTTGTCTCATACCGGCAATCGCGCGGCCTTTTTTCGGACATTTCGCCACTTGCACACTCTGGCTACTCCTGCCCACCGCGCTACGCCGCCCACCTTCGGCGTCGCCGACTCCACAACTGGCTCATCCACTCGCACCAGGCAAAACACGACCGGCCGGCTCGTATTCGAGCCGGCCGGTGTCCGTCTATCAGACCTCATCCCTGCGGAGGCAGATCCTTCACGACCTGATGGTCATGGGCAATGGGCCCGACCTTGGCGGCACCACCGGGAGAACCAATTTCAGAGAAGAATTCAACATTCGCATCGTAGAATGCGGACCACTGCTCAGGAACGTCGTCCTCGTAGAAGATCGCTTCCACCGGGCATACCGGCTCGCAGGCACCGCAGTCGACGCATTCATCCGGATGAATATACAGGGAGCGCTCCCCCTCATAGATACAATCCACCGGACATTCGTCAACACACGCCTTGTCTTTGACGTCCACGCAGGGCTGGGCAATGATGTACGTCATCTATTCTCCTTCGGCTCACTGCCGTTCATTGTCTCACTGCCGGGGCTGGTATGCGACCGGCTACCAGCGTTAGCCGCGCCGCATCCCTCCTACCCGTTAGGCGACCTACCCGTTAGGCGACCCGCACCGCACGATCGGCCACGCCGAATACGTCCATGTCCACTTCTGTTTATCAACGAGAGTGCCATTCTTGTACCGTTCGCGCCCAAAGTCGACGGTGAATCCCGGGGTACGCCCGTTCTCCGGCTTACAGTCCGGTCGATTATTGTAGACCACCTGCGGGCTGGTGATATTCCGCCGCTCGGAGGTCCAATCCTTCACCTCGTACACCTTGGTGCCCCACAGGCGCACATGAACCCGATTGTCCGCCACGTAAGCGTCAACCAGCACCCCGTAATCCGTGCTGTTCTTCCATTTCATATCAATGGATGGCCCCCACATCGTGGCTTCGCGTCCTTCTGGGTACCGGTCAAAGTAGCGGGTATGCTGCCGGAATTCCACCAGGTCCATACCGGCAAAGAAGGCCGCGTTCATGGTCGTGGTGGATAGCTGCGAAAGACCGCCCCCCAAGGCCTTGGTAGCAAAACCACCGTCGACCACACCGGAGGATACGAATCCGCGCTCGGGCGTTACTGGCCCCAAAGTTTCGAGAAGCGAAAATGTCTCCCCCGGTTTGATCAGGGTGTTGCTAATAGTCTTGGTCCCTACGATGAGGTTGGTGGTACGCACCTTATCCGCGGTCAGCGGGGTATCGAATTCACCAATAACTTCCTTAATGCCCAGTTTCTGCGCATCCTCAGTGGTGAACTCAGCATCTGCCTCGGTCATCTCCACGCTCGCGGTCCGGTCGGTGGAGACTGCCGCCTTGGCGATTGCGTTAGCTGCGTCGTCGGCGTCGATCCCCTTACCGGATTCCGACGGCTTCACCACCGGCTTACCGCCCTCCATCACCACGGTGGCGTCCTTCCCGGTGGACGCCAGTTTGGGCTCTACCTCGGCCAGCGTTTTCTTCAGCTCTGTGCCATCCAGGGTGAGGGTGGCGTTGGCGACGTCGACCGTCGCGGCCCGCCCGATCTGTTCCGGGCTAAGCTCCGCACTGATGTCACCGGCCTTGACCGTCACCGGTCCGGAGGCGAGCGGGTCCAGTACGGACTCCTTGGTTTTAGCTAGGGCCTGCGCATCGACCGCCGGGGCACTGGCAATCACCGGCAACGCCAGTGGCGAACTCCCCTCAATGAAACCTTTTTCGACGACCCCCTGGGCGGCTTCAACGTCGACTGTTTTCCCATCAACAGGCTCGGTGATAACCGGCTTTCCGTCTTCGAACGTGACCGCTGCGTCCACCGGCTCGACGGCCACATTCTGGGCAACACTCTCCAGCGATGCTTTCAGCGCGGCCTCGTCCGTTGCCGCCACCGGCTCCACCTTAGCGCCGCCAAATAACCGTTGGTATAGCCTCACGGGGTTGAGCGTAAATCCAGTCAGCTTATTCACCGTCGCAGGTACGTCAATGGACAGGCCCGCATCCTGCGGCACTAACTCCGCCTTCTGATCTTCAATCGTAAGATCGAGTTTTTGGGCCAGTTTTTCTTCGGCTACCGGGGTGAGCGTAGCGACAGCCTGCGCCTGGGACATTGATCCAATGGAGGTACCGAGAACCTCCGCTCCCGCGGGCGTGCGGTTGGAAAGCAGCGCGGCACCCCCCACATACAGCCCAGCTAAAACGACGACGGCGGCACCCGCAATAACGCCACCGCGCCGATACCAGGGCTTGGCAGGGGTATTATCCTCGTCGGATGATCCCGCCGATTCACCCTCGTCCACTTCACTAGCCATGGGCGCACTACCGGCTGCAGGCGCTAGCTGTTCGGTCGGTGCTTCATCGGTAGCCCCATGATCGGCATGGTCGCCGTCGTCATAGGGGCCAATAGTGTCCTTACGGTCAAATTCCGTCACGTTAGGTCCCTGCTCCCTGCTCTGGGGCCGCTTCTACTCCATATGGGGAGCGGGAGCGAACCGCCATATTGTTACCACGATGTGACTAATCGCTGTGGCTATGATACGGCGGCTAGGTGGTTTTCTCCCTGCGCAGGCGCGTAAATCCGCCAAATCCAGCGGTGATAATGGCCACGAGAAGATGCCCAATAATCCACGTAATACTGCGCCAATCCAGGAGCGCTAGTAAGCGTGCACTCTCGGTGAGGACTACTAGCGCAATCGGAAACAGACTCGCACTGAGAGCGAACACGGTCGGCGCAATCGGTGCTCGGCGCATACGTCCATTCCCCGCCTGCCGGGCCTGGATGCGCTGCAAGCGGTGGAGCGCCACTTTTTCCTTGGCAGCTACGTGAATACCGGCAGCGGCCACAACCGCCCAGGCTAGCAGCAGCCCCCAGGGGATATCGCCGCTACGCCCGCGATGGACGAGAAGGGCGGCGTAGCCCACCACAAGCCCCAGCACGATGTTTTTCAGGATCGTCATCACTGTGGCGAAGTTGTTCACTTACCCACTCTTCCTTCTTGCCTCGCCGCAGCTGTGGCGCGAGCTACCTGCCAGCTTACTTTTCTGCCCGTCGGCGCGCCGCCGCAATCTTGAACCGCTCCACACTTGATAGCACTACTTTACGGATGCGGACTGCTTCTGGAGTCACCTCAACACATTCGTCTTCAGCTGCAAATTCCAAGGATTCCTCCAATGTTAACTGTCGCGGCGGCACCAGGTTTTCAAAGACATCCGCGGTGGCTGAACGCATATTGGTGAGCTTCTTTTCGCGAGTGATATTGACGTCCATATCTTCGGCCCGCGAGTTCTCCCCCACGACTTGGCCTTCATAGACTTCCGAGGTCGGTTTAACGAAGAAGGAGCCCCGTTCTTGTAGATTGATCATCGCGTAGGGGGTGACGTTCCCGGCTCGGTCAGCTACCAGTGAGCCGGAGGTGCGGGCAGTGATCGGCCCCGCCCACGGTTCCCATCCCTCGAAGATAGAGGAGGCGATCCCGGTACCGCGAGTTTCGGTCAAGAACCGGGTGCGGAATCCAATAAGCCCGCGAGCAGGCACAAGGAACTCCATGCGCACCCAACCACTGCCGTGGTTAATCATCGTTTCCATACGGCCGCGGCGGGCCGCCATGAGCTGTGTGACCGCACCCAAGTGTTCCTCGGGGATATCGATAGTCATGCGCTCAACCGGTTCTTTCTTAACCCCATCCTCATCCCGAGTGAGGACCTGGGGCTTACCGACTGTCAGCTCAAAGCCCTCCCGGCGCATCTGCTCAACCAGGATTGCCAGCGCCAATTCGCCGCGCCCCTGCACTTCCCAGGCATCGGGTCGATCCGTGGGCAGCACGCGCAGGGATACATTCCCGATAAGCTCTCGATCCAGTCGATCCTTCACTTGCCGGGCGGTGACTTTGGCCCCGCGAACCCGCCCTGCCAGCGGTGAGGTGTTGATACCGATGGTCATAGCAATCGCCGGCTCATCTACGGTGATCAGCGGCAATGGCCGAGGATCGTCAAGATCCACCAGGCTCTCGCCGATCATAATGTCGTCAATACCAGCTACGGCCACAATATCGCCCGGCCCAGCCGATTCCGCCGGAATACGGGTGAGGGCTTCGGTGCGCAGCAGTTCGCTGATTTTCACCGGCTCCACGCTGCCGTCGCGTTTAGCCCATCCCACTCGCTGCCCCTTGCACAGGGTGCCCTGGTGGATGCGTAGCAGCGCCAACCGCCCAAGGAAGGGAGAGGCATCCAAGTTGGTGACGTGGGCCTGCAGCGGCGCGCCGTCTTCGTACGTGGGGGCGGGGATCCGCTCAATAATCGTCGAAAAGACCGCTTCCATCCCCTCGTCCTCGGGCAGTTGACCGTCAGCGGGTGGGGTAAGGGAGGCACGGCCAGCTTTTGCAGAAGCGTAGACCACGGGCACGTCCAGGACGGCGTCGAGATCCAACTCGGGGTTTTCGTCCGCCAGATCGGAGGCAAGGGAAAGTAGCAGGTCCGTGGTTTCGGATACTACTTCGTCGATCCGCGCATCGGGACGGTCTACTTTATTGACGACGACGATTACCGGCAGGTTAGCAGCCAGCGCCTTGCGGAGAACGAAGCGGGTCTGTGGCAGCGGCCCTTCAGATGCGTCTACCAGGAGCACCACGCCGTCGACCATAGACAGGCCCCGCTCCACTTCCCCACCAAAATCGGCGTGCCCGGGTGTGTCGATCACGTTAATGGTGACGCCGTCGGCCGCTGGCGCGGCCGGACCGGTGTAGTGCACCGCCGTATTCTTGGCCAGAATCGTGATGCCTTTTTCGCGCTCCAAATCACCGGAGTCCATCGCGCGATCGTCAACGTGGTCATGTTCCCCGAAGGCACCGGCGGACCACAGCAGGGAATCCACCAGCGTGGTTTTACCGTGATCGACGTGGGCAACAATAGCGACATTGCGCAAATCAGAGCGCTGGGACATACTTTAAGGCTGCTTTCCAATATGACGGTTGTGACGCTCAATCATAACGCCCGCTTTCCGAGCTAACGAACGGTGGTCACCAGCAGATAGCCCACACTGAGGGCAAAAATCGCCAAGACCGGATAATTCCACCGCCACCCGGTTTCTTGATGGGTAAAAATCCGCCCTTTTGCGGCTGCTTCTCGCCGGTAGGTGGAGGCAGTGCGGATAATCTGTTCAGCGTCGATAAGGCGGGCAGTGGCAGCGGCATCCGCGTTAATGGTGTGGATATAGTCGCCGTCGGGGATGTCGACGGCGATGGCAGGCCCGGAGCCAGGTCGAAAAGTCTGACGATAGCCGCCGCGCGCAGGCGCGGCCCAGGCGGTGTAGTGAGCCTGCCCGGTATGGATACGCAAAGCCCCGCGAGCGGTAGTTTCGGTGATGGCCGAGAGCGGGATCCGCACCGAACGTAAGGGGTTGGCAATGGCGACGCCGTCGTCGGAGATCTCCACTCGCGGGTAGTACCACAGCATCCACCCAATCACGCAGATGAGGACAGGCAGGGCGGCGAATTCCACGGCCGCCGCAGCCCCGATGAGCAGGGCGGTGCGCACGATCAGGGTGGCGCAGATAAGCGCGATGACGCCTACGGTCCACATGCCGAGGCGGGATCGGATAATAATCGTTGGCCGCATGGCCTCTATTATGCCCGTCTCGACGACGACGGGCCCCACCCGAGGGTGGGGCCCGTCGTCAGGTTAAGCGGTGCTTAACGGATGGCTTACTTGGTGAAGCCGACATCCTCCCAGTGGCCGGAGGCCATACCAAAGGCGCCGTAGTTAGCGAGGTTCTTCGGAACGGCGGTCAGTTCCATGCGCTGGTAGTTAGGAATGGTGTGGACGGCTTCCCAGATGGCCTTATCAGCCTCGTTGGTGAGGTCGATACGCTTCTGGTGATCCAGTTCCTTGGCGATTTGGGGGATCAGTTCCAGTACCTTGGGGATCTCCAGACCGGTACGGTTACCGGTATCGGTGCCGTAGATCTGGTTGATGTTGTTCATCGGGAACTGGGTGCCCTGCCAGGTGAAGGCAGCGATTTCGAAGTCGCCCTTATCCAGGCTCGGGAAGAACTCAGCGGCGGAAACCTGCCGCATCTTCACGTTCATACCGATCTTCTTCATCTGATCCTGCAGGATCTTGCCCTCGTTCTCAGAGGTAGAGATGCCGGTGATGACGGAGTAGGTGACGGTCAGTTCTTCACCCTTATCGTTGGTGCGGAAGTCCTTACCTTCTTCCAGCTTCCAGCCGGCTTCGTCAAGCAGCTTGCCGGCCTTTTCCGGATCGTAAGGCGTGGTGTCCTTGGAGTTGTCCACGTAGCCTTCCTGGCCCGGCATGAAGAAGTGGTTGCCGAGGACGACGTCCTCAGGCTTCACCGGCAGACCGGACAGTGCGGACTTGGCGAGGGTGGCGCGATCCAGACCCATAGCCAGTGCCTGGCGGACCTTCTGATCAGCGAGCGCGCCCTTGCGGGAGTTTACGGTGAAGTGACGCCACTGGCGGCCAATGCCCTGGCGAACTTCGCCGTCCTGCCGCTGGCTTACCGTCTGGTAGGTGGGGGCGTCAATGATGTACTGGACGACGTCAACTTCCTTATTAGCAAAGGCGTTGCCGGTTGCATCAGAAGCGAGACCGTAGAAGTTGAGGTGCTCGAGCTTCGGCTTCTCGCCCCACCAGTTCTCGTTGGGAACGAGGTAGATGCGCTTCTGCGCGGTGTCAACCTTGTCGAACTTGAAGGGGCCGGCAAGCCACTCATTCTTGGGCATATCGCCAACCCAGCCGGTGTTGAAGACCTCAGGCGTTTCCACGCTTTCCTTCTTCATAGCGCCACTGAGCGGAGCGGCCCAGTCCGGGTAGGAGTCCTTGAAGTCAACGACAACCTCGAACTCGTCAGCACCCTTGCTCACCTTCTCGATGGTGCTGTAGCCATCGGTGGTGGCGCAGACGAAGCCTTCGGTGGTGGCTTCATCGTCTTCGGTGGTGTTCTCGCCGTTACAGGCCTTCCAGGTGGCTTCGTAGTCTTCCCAGGTGATCGGGGTGCCATCATTCCACTTGGCGTCCGGGTTCAGGTGCAGGGTGACCTTGAAGTCAGCGCCTTCGCCCTCTTCCTTGAAGTCCTTCAGATAGTTGGGGTTCGGCGTGTACTTACCGGTGTTGTCATAGTCCCAGTTGCCGGGCAGCACAGCGCCCATGATGTTGTTGGTGTCAACGCCGTTACCGTTCAGGTGCATGGTATTCCAGTTGGGGGGCAGCTCTTCGCCTACGGCGATGGTCAGCGTGCCGCCTTCTTCAACCTTGTCACGCGGCTGAGCATTAATCTGAGTGCCGGGGGTGTCCGGATCACCAGCCGGGCCACCGCTCTTGCCGCCGCCAGAGCCGCTGCCTCCGCAGCCAGACAGAGCAATAACGCCCGCAGCTACAGCGGCAAAGAGTGCGCGCGAGTTCTTCCGCACAGCATTACCTCCTGAGTTGATGAAGCCCCACCAAGTGAGGCGAGACGTTCTCTACCCTAGACCGGCTCAAATGGGACTTCAGGCGTAACTTCGACCCAAAAGGGGAATTGGAACCGATTCGTTATCTAGGTGACGCAACCGTAATACAACCGTGTCTTTACGCCACTCATCTGGCTCAATGGTTTTTTAAACCACGCTCCTATCCGCGTCGGGGCGGCGCGCTGCCGTCTTCGCGCGCTCGTTATGGCAGGAGAACCGGAGCGAGACGGCACAATAAACCGGTGCGAGGGAGATGATCTCCCTCGCACCGGTTGAGAATGCTGCGTCAGTGCTGTTAGAACACGTGCGCACTTTCGGGGTAGTGACACGCTGCTTCGTGGTCCGATTCCAAACGGTTCATTGCTGGAATCTCGTTAATGCACCGCTGCTGTTCGGACTCCGATAGGAGAGCGAACTTCTGGCAGCGGGTACGGAAGCGGCAGCCCGAGGGGGGATTTGCGGGGGAAGGCAGGTCGCCTTCCAAGACAATGCGTTTCCGGGAACGCTCCACCTCGGGATCGGGTACCGGGATTGCAGAGAGCAGTGCCTGCGTGTAGGGATGATGCGGGTTGTCAAAGACATCCTCAACTCGCCCCATTTCCACGATCTTGCCGAGGTACATCACGCCGACCCGGTCGGCGATATGCCGCACCACGGACAGATCATGGGCCACAAACAGGTAGGACAGCCCCAGCTTGGCGCGCAGCTCATCGAGCAGGTTAATGACACCTGCCTGGATGGAAACGTCCAACGCAGATACCGGCTCGTCAAGGATAAGGAGCTTCGGCCTGAGAGCGAGTGCGCGAGCGATACCGATCCGCTGGCGCTGACCGCCGGAGAAGTGACGCGGATAGCGGTTGGCGTGCGACGGTTCCAGACCCACGATGGACATCAGTTCGCGCACGCGATCCGAAATGTCCTTCTTCGGCCAGCCCCCATATTTGAGCGGTTCAGCGATGATGTCGTAGACGGGCATACGGGGATCCAAGGAAGCCATCGGATCCTGGAATACCACCTGCAGATCTCCGCGAATCTTCTTGCGATCCGAGCGCTTGAGTTTAGCGGTTTCCTTACCGAGGACGACAATAGTGCCGTCCTGAGGAACTTTGAGATCGAGCACTTCCAGCAAAGTCGTGGACTTACCACAGCCGGATTCACCCACCAGGCCGAGAACTTCACCTTCGCGTACTTCCAGCGAAATATCGTCGACGGCGTGAACCGTACCGACGCGCCGCTTGAAGACTGCCCCCTTCATGAGCGGGAAATACTTCTTGAGGTTATCGACCCGCAATACCACGTCCCGCTCCTCGCGAGGACGGGTCTCGAGAGCACGCTCGGGAATATCAGGCTTGGGGTAAATATTCGTGTAGAACGACCCCTGTGCGGCCACATAATCACTGCGCAAGCAGGCGGTCTGATGATCTGGCGCACCCTCAATTGACGCCAATGGAGGTTCCTGCTGCCGACATTCATCGGTAGCAATCGGGCAGCGCGGGCTAAACGGGCAGCCCGGAGGTAGGTTCAACAGCGAGGGCGGATTACCCTTGACGGTTGCAAGCGGCTCACCGCGATCCTGATCCGGGCGAGGTAAAGACCCCAGCAGACCGATGGTGTAGGGCATCCGGGAGCGGTAGAAGATTTCGTCTACCGGGCCGTGTTCAATAACTCGGCCGGCATACATAACAGCCACCCGGTCTGCTAGACCGGCCACCACACCGAGGTCATGAGTGATCATAATGACGGCCGCGCCGGTTTCCTTTTGTGCAGTCCGCAAAACATCGAGGATCTGCGCCTGGATAGTCACGTCCAGGGCCGTCGTGGGCTCATCCGCAATAATCAAATCAGGATCATTAGCCATTGCCATTGCGATCATGGCGCGTTGGCGCATACCACCTGAGAATTCGTGCGGGAACGCCTTGACACGCACATCCGGATTCGGGATCCCGACCATATCAAGCAGTTCCACGGCCCGGGCCCAAGCCGCCTTATCTGACATATTGCGGTGCACCTGGAGGGCCTCCACCAGCTGATTACCGATGGTGTAGACCGGAGTGAGTGCGGAGAGCGGATCCTGGAACACCATCGCCACCTGGTTACCGCGTACGTGAGACATCCAGCGGTCTGCACGCCCCAGAAGCTCTTGCCCATGCAGCTTGATTGAACCTGAGACTCGAGCGCTTTCATCCAGCAGACCCATCACCGCGGTCGAGGTTACCGATTTACCGGAACCAGATTCCCCGACGATGCCGAGCACTTCCCCGCGATCCACGCGCAGATTAACCCCACGAACGGCATTGACGTTGCCATCCTCGGAAGGGAAGGTGACGTTAAGGTCTGTGACCTCAAGAACCGGCACGCCTTCGCGCGCCACTGGGAAATCTTCAGGCAGACCGCGGGTTTTACGATCGGAGCGATTCACGCCTTGCCTCCAGACTTCGACGAAGGATCGAGTGCGTCGCGCACGCCGTCGCCGATGAAGTTAATCGAAATGAGCATAAGAACCAACACGGTGGCCGGGGCCAGGAAGATCCACGGGAAGGTCGTGGCAGCCCGCTGGCCTTCTGCAATCAAAGTACCCAGAGAAACGTTCGGGGCTTGCACACCAAAACCGAAGTATGACAGCGCCGTCTCTGAGAGCACCGCAGAGGCCACCCCCAAGGTCGCATCAATGATGAGCAGCGAGGAGATATTCGGCAGGATATGACGCACGATGATGGTCATCGGGGGCACGGACATGTACTTCGCTGCGGTTACATACTCAGCATTACGAACCGAGAGAGTCAATGACCGCACCACACGTGCTGACAGCATCCAGCCGAAGATCGCCAACAAGATGATGAACATCGTGATGGATCCGCGAGCAGCACCGGCACGCTGGGACAGGATAGCGATCATGAGGAAGGAGGGAACAACCAGGAGTAGGTCGATAACCCAGAGCGCGACCTTGTCAAACCAACCGCCAAAGTAGGCGGCCATCGAGCCGAAGATCGCGGCAATCCCTGTTTGCAGCCCCGCTACTGCCAAGCCGATGATGAGGGACTTACGCAGACCTTCTGCGGTCATTGCGTAGACGTCACGGCCCCCCTGGGTGGTACCAAACCAGTGTTCCGCCGACGGTGGGGAGTAGAAGGCTTCATAGTCCACTTCGGCAAAACCCCATTTGGCAATCATCGGCCCTGCAATAGCGAAGGCAATGATGAGGATCATGCCGATGATGCCGACGATGGAGGTCTTATTCCGGAA
Organism: Actinomycetes bacterium; assembly: GCA_023387755.1. Taxonomy (GTDB): domain Bacteria; phylum Actinomycetota; class Actinomycetes; order Actinomycetales; family Actinomycetaceae; genus Bowdeniella. Next base: position 12,853 of record JAEWHO010000064.1, read on the forward strand.
GAACCGTCGGCGCACCAATTGGCCGCGGGTCATCCGGATATCGGCGTCGGGAGCAGTTTCTTCGCCGGCGGCGGTCGCGTCCGTGCTCACGCGTTGGCCTTCGCCCCGCTCGAGGTCTTCTGCCATGTCTTTACGCATCGGTCAGCTCACTCTCACTCGGGGGTCAATGACCGCAACCAGGACATCAGAAAGGAAAGCACCAGCCAGGGTGCACGCACCGGAGAAGGCGACTACGCCGACGGTGCCGTTAATGTCCTGTTTCTGAATCGTCTGCACACCGTAAATACCCATACCGTGCCACCCGAAGACTGACTCGGTAATCGCAGCCCCCAGCATCAAACCGGTCACCGCGAAGGCAAAGTAGGTGCCCATGGGGATAAGTGAGGTGCGCAGCGCATGGCGGGTAACGGCCTTAGATTTCACCAGGCCCTTAGCGCGGGCCGTGCGAACGTAGTCGGCACCCAGCGTATCGAGCATGAGGTTGCGCTGATAGCGGGAATAGGATGCTAAGCCCATGCTGGCCATGGAGATGGTCGGGAGTAACAGGTGCTGCATCCGGTCGACGACGGCGGCGCCAAAGTAGTCACCCTTCTTGCCAGTCTCACCGATGAACTCAAAGAATTCGGTACCGGTGGCCTGATTGAATTTTACCGCCCCAATCTGCAGCAAAATAGCCAGCACAATGGAAGGGGTGGAAATCAGGATAAGCGCAAGTATAGAGACGAACCGGTCGGTGAAAGAATACTGCTTCGTTGCGGTCCAGGCACCGAGGGCAACACCGCCCACCATACCGACCAACGCGCCAGCGAGCACGAGCCGCAGAGATACGAACGCGCGCTGGGCCATCTCATTATTGACCGACTCCCCGAGGGGTGATTGCCCCCAATCCCACTCCGTGAAGACACGAGTAAGCCAGGTGAAGTAGCGCTCGATAACCGGGGTATCGCTAGAAATGTTGTATGCCGACAAGGTGGCATGGATCGATTCTGGTGACAACGGGGGGTTGCGCTCTTCGAACAAAATTTCTGGGCGCAGGAAGTTGGCCGCCAAGAAGTACGCCAACGTCACGGCGATGAACAACAGCAGTATGTAGTTCAGCAGCCGTCGGATGAGATAGTAAGTCATACGTCTGCCTTGAGGTTGTCGGCGGCCTAGGACCGCTTCGCTCGAGTGGCCTACCGAAGTGGGCGCACAACGGACTGCAGTCAATATATCTCAGTACGGGCAACTTCTCCTTTTGAATGAGTCCCCGACCACACATCTCTAAGCAAAGTTTTCACCAAGAACTGGCGATCAGCTTGCCTAAAATGCGGCGATCTATTGACCGTCAGAAGAGAGAGTGTTCACTCCCTCTTCTCCCTAAACGTGGGCTGAACGACACACTACGCCAAAAACTGGTTCTATGCGATTTAGTTCCGCACACAGTTTTTCCAAGGCACAGTGGAGATATGAATACCGTCGCCCGCCCTCCCGCTGCACCATTGGAAATTCCCGAGGATCTTTTCGAGCTCGCGCAGGAGGCAGAACGCATCTGCATCTTGACGGGAGCCGGGATGTCAGCCGAATCCGGCGTACCAACCTTCCGTGACCCCATCGATGGGCTCTGGGAGAACTACAGCCCTGAGGATCTCGTCTCCGTGGCAGGCTGGGAAACCGACCCAGCTGTGGTGTGGGCCTGGCATCTATGGTTTGCTGCGCTTATCTCCCGCTGCCGCCCGAATGCCGGCCACCGGGCATTGGGACGCTGGCAGCGGGCCGGCGCCAAACTGGGCACCACGGTCGAGATTATTACCCAAAATATTGACGATCTGCACGAGCGTGGCGGAGCTAAGGTCGGCGCCCACCTACACGGGGAAATTATGGAGTTGCGGTGCAGCGAATGCGGCGCCAAGGCGCATGCTCCGCTGTCTTACCCCGGCCAACCTCAAGCCCGTATCACCCCGCCCCGATGTCCTTTCTGCGGAGGATACATCCGCCACTGTGTGACGTGGTTCGGGGAAGAGTTACCACGCCGCGATATTGACGCCTCGATCGACGCCGCTTCCAGCTGCGACCTCATGCTGGTCATCGGCACATCAGGCAACGTTTATCCTGCCGCAGGCCTCCCCCACCTGGCATCCGGCCGCGGGGTAGCCGTCGTCGAAATTAACCCCCGCGACACCGCCCTGAGCCACGAGATGGATATTGTCTGGCGGGAAAGCGCCGCCATCGCCCTGCCGGCTCTAGTGGACGCGGCGCTCCACTAGAGCCGGCAGGTAGGCGCTGCAGGAAGCTTAGGAAGGGCCGAGCGGGGCCCGATGCGGGCCCCGCTGCCTTATAAAAGACCGCAGCTGACTTAGGCAGAGCGCACGAGGGAGCGCAGCTGTCGCAGAGCTACCGACAGCGCGGCAGATGGGACGTGTTCGGTTTGGAAGATTTCCTCCATAGTTGAATCCACGCGGGACAACACCTCGGCATGGTCAGCCAGCCAGCTGTCCACAGCCTGCGCACCAGCGGTCGCGCCGCTGAGTCCATCGGGAGCATTCATCAAGACCTCCCGGGTGATGGCTGCGAGCGTCGCCGTCGCATCCCCCCGCATCGCGGCACGGGCCAACGCATCCCAGCGGTCGGTTTGTGGGAGTGCGCGTACCCGCCGCAGCAGCTCGTAGACGCCGAGCCGCTCTGCCAACTCAAAGTGAATACGCGCCGCCGCAACAGGATCAGCGCCGGAAGCGTCCGCCGCTTCAATGACGTCAAGGAGCATCACCTGGTTGATTAGCCAGGAGGCCCGCTGCGCCAATGCCTCATCAACCCCTTGGGAAGTCAGCCGTTCGACCCGCTCACTGAGAGTCTTAATCGACGCCTCCGGGAAGATATCCCACCCCATCGTGACGAGCTGTTCGACGCGATCCCGGTAGAGCCCAATTTCGGCGGGCACATCAATACCGCCGGGCCGGTTATGGACCAGCCACCGCACCGCGCGATCCAACATGCGGCGGAAGGTCAAATACAGCTCGGACTGCACATCCGTATCGACCTGGGCGTCCAAAGCTTCCACCCGGCCAGTGAAATCAACAAGGTTGAACACCTCGCGAGCTACCTGATAGGCAGCCACGATCTGATCAGCACTGGCTCCGGTTTCATCCATAGCGCGCGAAACGAAAGTAATCCCGCCCCGATTGATAATCGAATTCGCCAGCTCCGTCACCACGATTTCGCGCCGCAGCCGGTGGTGGCGCAGATCCTCGCCGAACCGCTCCGCGAGCACCCGTGGGAAGTGCGCGGCCACGAGTTCTTGCGTCCACGGCTCATCTGGTAGCGAGGTAGCTAAGAGCTGATCCTTCACACTCATCTTGGCGTAGGCCACGAGAACCGCGAACTCCGGTGACACCAAACCATGCCCCTGGGCGGCTCGCTCCTCCAATTCAGCAGTAGACGGCAAGAATTCCAGCTCACGATCCAATTCGCCGGACTCCTCCAACTGCTCCATTAGGCGCATATGGGCCCCCAGCATCCGATCATCTTGATAGCGGGCGTTGCCAAGGAGCGCGTTTTGCTCGTAGTTCTGACGCAATACCAGGGTGGCCACCTCATCGGTCATCTCTTCTAGGAGGGCATTACGTTCCTCCACGGTGAGGCGTCCGCTCGCCACAATCGGCTGCAGCAGAATCTTAATATTCACTTCCAGATCAGAGGAATCCACGCCACCGGAATTATCGATTGCGTCAGTGTTGATATGGACGCCATTTTGGGCCGCCTCAATCCGCCCCCGCTGGGAGCAACCGAGGTTACCGCCCTCGCCGACAACTCGCACCCGCAAGTCCTTACCGGTGATGCGGATAGTGTCATTGGCCTTATCACCAATCTGCTCGTTCGTTTCGTCGCTGGCACGCACATAGGTGCCAATCCCGCCATTCCACAGCAGGTCGGCCGGAGCACACAGCAGCGCCCGGATGAGTTCGGCCGGGGAGAGGGAAGCGACGTCGTCGGATAATCCCAAAACCTGGCGCATCTGCGGGGTGATCTCCACCGATTTGGCCGAACGCGCGAAGATCCCGCCGCCTTCGGAAATGAGGGCGCGATCGTAATCCTCCCAGGACGAGCGCGGCAGCTCGAATAGGCGCTTCCGCTCGGCGTAGGAGGTGGCCGCATCCGGGTTCGGATCAACGAAAATATGCTGGTGATTAAATGCCCCGACCAGGCGGATATGCTCTGAGAGCAGCATGCCGTTACCGAATACGTCACCGGACATATCGCCAATTCCGACGACGGTGAAGTCCTCACTCTGAGTGTCATGGCTCATCTCCCGGAAGTGGCGTTTGACCGACTCCCATGCGCCGCGCGCCGTGATGCCCATCTTTTTATGGTCATAGCCGGCGCTGCCGCCGGAAGCGAAGGCGTCATCGAGCCAGAAGTCGTGCTCGCGGGCTACCTTATTAGCGGTGTCCGAGAAGGCAGCCGTACCCTTATCCGCCGCAACCACGAGGTAGGGGTCATCATCATCCCACCGCACCACCTCGGTTGGTGCCACTACCTCGCCATCGGGAGTGCGATTATCAGTCACCGAGAGAAGCGCAGAAATAAAGGCAACATAGGCAGCGGTGCCCTCGGCCAGCCAGGCAGCGCGATCCACACTCGGATCGGGCAGTTGCAGCGGAACGAAACCGCCCTTGGAACCGGTGGGAACAATGACGGCATTCTTCACCATCTGCGCCTTCACCAAGCCAAGCACCTCAGTGCGGAAATCCTCGCGCCGATCTGACCAGCGCAGGCCACCGCGCGCCACCTTTCCGAAGCGCAGGTGGACGCCCTCCACGCGCGGGCCATGAACCCAGATTTCGTAACGCGGCCGAGGCTGTGGCATGTCGGGAATACGCCCAGGAATGACTTTAATCGCCAGCGCTGCTGGGACGGTGCTGGCGGTGTACCGGTTCGTACGGACGCTAGCTTCGATAATGGTGAGCAAGCCACGAATAATACGGTCGTGATCCAGGGACGGGACGCCATCAAGGTCTGTGCGAATCTGCTCAGCCGCTGCTGTAAACGCGTCCTGCCGTTCTGCGGTAACCTCCCCGCCGAACCGACCCTGGGGATCGAACCGGAGTGCGAAAAGATCTACCAGGGCGCGCGCGAAGCTGGGGTTAGCTACCAGCGCCGAGACCACATAATCCTTTGAATATACCGCAATAGTTTGCTTAGCGTAGGAGGCAAGTGCCCGTAAAACGACGACGTCGGACCAGTGCAAGCCTGCCGAGAAGACGAGGGCATTAAAGCCATCATCCTCAGCCTCACCGGCCAACACCGCCGAAAAGGCCCGCTCGAACCGTTCCGTCGCATCAGCCTCAACCTCACCTTGAACCCCGAGCGAATGCAGATACAGCTGCCGATCAGCAACCTCGACGCGGTACCACTTCTCATCGACGACGGTGAGACCGAAATGAGTGAGGATGGGCAGCACCTCAGACAGCGTCAATTCGCGAGGAGAATACAAGTAAAGACGAGCATCCCCATGGGTGTCAGGGTGAAGGCGGACGCGAATATCATCCTGGACAGCCGCCAACTCCCGGGCGTCACGCACCGCTTGAGCGCCCGTGTACTCGTCCTTATACGTCTCCGGCAGGGAGCGGACGATGCGCAACAGCTCTGGCGCTGTTGCTTCCACCGGCTCCGGATCCGGGTTCCTGACCCGCTGCTCTCCTGGCGCCGCAGCGGCGGCGGCAGCGTCGTCGTCGGCCAAGATACGCGCGGCATCCTCATCTACCGAACGCGTAATATCCTCCACCGCTTGCTGTAGCCAATCCCCATCAACATCAGGCACCAGCGAGCGACGACGCCCCCACACGGTCAGGTGCACGCGCGCGAGCGCCGCAGCGCTCACGAACGCACTCGAACTGACATCATCGGCCTGGAAAGCCTCCACCATGAGTTTTTCCAAACGTGCCCGCACCGACCGGGTGTAGCGGTCACGAGGCATGAATACCATGCAGGAGGCAAAACGTTGGTAGGGATCGCGGCGCACAAAAACCCGGGTGCGCCGACGCGCCGGCAGATGCACGACGGCAGCAGCAATATCCACCAGATCGGCAGTAGGAATCTGGAAAAGTTCATCCCGCGGGTAGTCCTCAAGCACGGTGAGAACATCGCGCCCCATGTGGTCCTCCGGGTCAAAATGCCCCTGCTCGAGAACTCTGGTGACCTTACTGCGCACCACCGGAACATCGAAGACTGACTCCTGGTAGGCGGCATATGTGAAAAGGCCAATAAACCGGTGTTCACCGACAACTATGCCCTGGTCGTCGAAAATTTTTACCCCGATATAGTCCAAGGGGACGGCACGGTGTACGGTGGATGGCCGATTAATCTTGGTGACGATCAAAACCTGTTTCTCACGCGCCTTGGCTGCCGCGGGCGCAGGCAAATCACGAATCGGGCTAGGCCCTTCAGTGCGTAAAATCCCCAGGCCGGTGCCTTCTAGGGCCTGTACCTGTGCATGCGTGTGGTCAGCTTCTGGTTCGAGGAGGCGGTAACTGCGCGCCCCCAAGAAAGTGAAGTGGCCATTGGCTAGCCACTCAAGTAGGTTAGCGGCCTCCACCGCGTTCTGCCCCGCCGGTGGATTTGCTCGCAACTCGGCGGCAAGATCGCGGGCTCGCTGCTCCATAGGCTGCCAATCGGTGACGGCAGCACGCACATCGGCCAGGACTTCGCGCAGGCCGTTTTCCAGCGCCGCCTGCGCGGCGGCGTCGTCTGGCATATCGGTTGTAAAGCACATCCAGGCCTCTGCCCCGCTGGAGGTATCCCCGCCGACACCGATCAAGGCGCCGGTATCGTCACGCTGAGCCGCAATCTGAGGATGGGTCAAAGAATGAATCAGCAGGCCCTGACGTTCGATCTCCAAAGTGAGGGAATCGACGAGGAATGGCATGTCATCCGTGATCACTAGAATCTGCTGCAACCGGGGGCGGGCATTCTCTGTCACAGCGATGGTGACGACGTCCTGATTCTGGGCGCGCTGACCGGCGGCTGACACGAAAGCAAGCGCCTCTGCAGCCAACTCCTGCGCTGAGATCTCAGCAATATCCTCTGGGCCCATCGTGTGGACGATAGCGGCGATAAGAGCGGTCGAATCCAACGTTTCGGGAAGGTCTGCGGCGCATAACTCCGCAGCTTGTTTTCCAACAGCCGGCAGGCCCCCGGTCATTTGCGTCATTGCATCTCCTTAGCAGCGGAAAATACGAAACCGACTGTGTCTGAGACCACAGCCTCACCGCACGATAGTACTCGGGATTTCTTCTCCCGTCAGCAAAGTGGAGCAAACTTGCCCCGACGAACTGACAATAGTGGTATGCCTAATGCATGACTGCCACGCCACCGGCCAGCCAAGGCCCACAGGTACACACTCTGGATGACACCACCCGCGCATCCTTGATCGAACATAACGGTATCGAGGTGATCAGTGAGGCCGAACGAACGGCCCGGCCCGCTGATTTGTTCTGGCCCTGGTTTGCTGCCAACGTATCCGTATTCGGCATGAGCTATGCCGCCTTTGTATACGGCTTCGGGGTTTCCTTCTGGCAAGCAGTGATTGTCACGGTGATTGGGGTGACGGTCTCGTTCCTGCTGTGCGGCATCATTGCAATTGCCGGAAAACGCGGCTCCGCGCCGACGATGATCCTTTCTCGCGCCGCTTTTGGGGTACGGGGGCAGAAGGTTCCTGGCGTCTTCTCTTGGTTAATCTCCATCGGATGGGAAACCTTCCTGGCGATTATGGCAACCCTCGCCACAGCCACCGTACTCGCACAGTTAGGGTGGGGTGGCGGCACCACCACAAAGATTGTTGCGTGCGTCGTCATTGCCGCTCTGATCGTGCTCGCATCCGTGGCCGGCTACCACACGATTATGCGCCTGCAATCGGTACTCACCTGGCTGACCGGCGCCGTCACCATCCTCTATATTGCGCTCACCGCCCCACAGATCGACTTCGCGGCCGTCAGCGCACTCCCCGGTGGCGGTATGACGGCGGTTATCGGAGCGCTCGTCATGGTGATGACCGGGTTCGGGCTCGGCTGGATCAACATCGCGGCGGACTGGTCCCGCTATCAGTCACGTCACGCCTCCGGCGGGGCAATCGTGGCTTGGAATACGGTCGGTGGCGCACTCGCGCCCACCCTGCTCGTAATTTTCGGGTTGCTCCTGGTGGGTTCCCGGCCCGAACTACAGGAGGGGATCGTCGCTGATCCCATCGGCACCCTCGCTTCAATCCTGCCCGTATGGGTGCTCCTGCCCTTCCTATTGACGGCGGTGCTCGCCCTCGTCTCCGGGGCGGTGCTCGGCATCTACTCCTCCGGCCTCACCCTCCTGAGCTTAGGCGTGAAACTCCCCCGCCCGGCAGCCGCGCTCATCGACGGTGTCATTCTCACCGCCGGGACTATCTGGGTGGTGTTCTTTGCCGAGGACTTCCTAGGGCCGTTCCAATCCTTCCTCATCACCCTGGGCACACCAATTGCCGCATGGGCGGGAATTATGATCGCCGATATTGCGCTCCGTAAACGCGATTACGACGAACAGGCGCTATTCGACCCGCAGGGGCGTTACGGCGCCTGGGATTGGACCTCACTGGTCACTATGGCAGTAGCCTCGGTAATCGGCTGGGGATTGGTGATTAATAACTTTGCGGAAGAAGCCGCCTGGAATAACTGGCAGGGCTATTTGCTCGGCCCGCTCGGCCTCGGCGGACGTGAGGGCGAGTGGGCTTGGGCAAACCTGGGCGTGCTGGCTGCGCTGGTACTCTCATTCCTCATCACCTATGCGCTACGCCGCTCCACCGTGGCCCGCCAGGAGGAACGGGTGTGATGAGCCAGCCATGCCTGCTCATTATCGACCCCCAGGATATCTTCGCAGCCCCATCCTCCGCGTGGGCCTCCCCCATGTGGGAGCAGGCGGCCGCCAATATCGAGCAGCTGGTGCCGGCCTTTGAGCACATCATCTTGACGCGCTGGATTCCCCCGCAGGGCGGCCCCGGATCCTGGCGTGAATATATGGAAGCCTGGCCCTTCGCAGCCGTGCCAGCTGACGATCCGCTACTCAACTTCACCGGCAGCTTTGCCGACCTCGCCAGCGCGAATCGCGGCGATAGCGCGGCCCGCGAACCTCATGCTGCTAGCGGATCCAGGCAGCGAATCCACTGCGTAAACGAACCGACCTTCGGTAAGTGGACCGCCCACACCCGCGCCCTCCTGGACCCGCATCCGCACCTGGTTGTCACCGGAGTATCGACCGACTGCTGCGTTCTTTCCACGGTGCTACCGGCAATCGACGACGGCGCTTACGTGACGGTCATAACGGATGCCTGCGCAGGATCGACACCGGAGAATCACGCTGCCGCCCTACACTGTATGAGTCTGTACCCGCCCCAGGTCACGATGACGACCACCGCTGCCTACCTGCAGGAGTGGACGCCACATTAGCAGCGGCTCCCCTCCAGTGGGAGCGACCTTGAAACCATGCGACGATGTACCCTATGCGCCTATACGCTCGCACGCCTGGAAAGTTCAGCCGGCAACTAGCCTGGGACCTCGCCTTCATCGCCTGGATCGTCCTGTGGTGGAAATTCTCAGCTGCCCTTGAGCGGCACATTTCCAGCCTCGCCACCCCGGCCCGGCAAGCCGCCGACGCGCTCACCACCGTGCAAACGAATGTTGCCAAGGCGGCTGACGGCGTCGGGAAAATCCCGTGGGTGGGTGAAGAAGTGCGCGCCCCCTTCGACCACCTCGACGGCGATGTGGGGGCCCTCGTCCTCTCCTCAGAACAGCAGGCGCAGGCGGCCGAACAGGCAGGCCACAATATCGGCTGGCTCGTCTTCGCGATCCCGGTCGGGATAGCCGCCCTCATCTGGCTGACATGGAGGCTGCGCTATCTGCGCTCCACCCACCTGATTGCGCGAGTCGGCCAGCAGAGCGGAGGCCTAGAACTGCTAGCGTGGCGGGCGGTCGCTACCGTCCCGCTCACGGAACTCGCCGCTCGGCCCGGTGTCGTGGCGGCTCTGCAGGAACGCGACCCGCTGGCCGTGTGGACGCTCGCCCATCTGTACTGCAAAGATGTGGGCTATGGGCGTTTACCTGCCCACCTACAACCGAACGCCACTGTGGCTCGCTAGCCCTACCAGCAAAGAAAGCCCAGTAGTGGTACCAGCGACCCGCGCCCGCTAGCACTCGCCTCCCGCAAATCGAAAGGACCCCCATGGCCGGTGGATTAGCCGCCCTCCTGGATGATATCGCCACCCTGGCACGGATGGCCGCTGCCAGCGTAGACGACGTGACTGCGGCCGCTGGGCGAGCCAGCGCCAAGGCGGCGGGCATCGTCGTCGACGATACGGCGGTTACGCCGCAATATCTCCACGGGCTGGATCCCTCCCGTGAACTCCCGATCATTAAGCGGATCACCCTCGGATCGCTGCGCAATAAACTGCTCATTATCCTGCCGGTGGCGCTGCTGCTCTCCCAGTTCGCGCCCTTCTTGCTCACACCTATTTTGATGCTCGGCGGCACCTACCTGTGCTACGAGGGGATGGAGAAGGTTTGGGAGAAAATTAGCGGGCACAAGCATGCGGAACCGGCCATCGCCAGCGGTGGCGACGCGGAGGAACAGGTGGTGCGGTCAGCGGTGCGCACCGACCTTATCTTGTCGGCCGAAATTATGGTGATTGCCCTTAATGAGGTCGCTAGCGAAGGGTTCATTGCCCGCACGTTCATCCTGATAGCGGTCGGGTTCCTGCTCACCTTCCTCGTGTACGGCGTGGTTGCGCTCATCGTGAAAGCCGACGACGCCGGGATCGCCCTCGCGCGGCGCAACTCGGCGCTAGCCCAGAAAATCGGGCGGGGCATGGTGGCAGCCATGCCGAAAATTCTCACCGCCATCGGCGTGATCGGGACCCTGGCGATGATCTGGGTAGGCGGACATATTATCCTAAGCGGCCTCGCTGATATCGGCTGGGCCTGGCCGCATGACGCAGTCCATCATCTGGAGGAAGCTGCCGCCCATGCGCTACCTGCCATTGGCGGGTTTATCGCCTGGGTGGTCAACACCGTCTTCTCGCTGATTCTCGGGGCTGTCTGGGGCGCCATTATCGTGGCGGTCACCCAAGCGGTAGCGCGGTTTCGATAAGCCACACACTCCCGGCCGCGCCGAGGGCCACCACCAGCAGGCTCTGCCGCGCCACCGCTAATCCCACCGCCACCGCGAGCGCCACGACGGCGGAAAACACGCTCGGAGTGGCAAAGAAGATCGCCGGGATAGTCATCGCTGTTAGTACCGCCCAGGGGACGTAGAACAGGAAGGACTGCACCCATACCGAAGTGATCTGTTGGCGCATGAATACCAGCGGCAAGGCTCGCAGCAGATAAGTCACGCCAGAGGTGGTGGCGATGGCTGCCCACAGGTAGGTCATCGCAGCTCCTCCTTCACCTGCTCCACGCAAGGGTTTGGCGGCAGCGGCATGAGGGTGGCCCCGATCCCAGCGGCCACACAGGTAGAGATAATGATCCGCCAGCCGGCCTGTAAATCTCGCACCACCGGCAAGAAGGCGAGCGATACCGATACCAGGGCGGCCAGTGCGATCACGATACGAACATCGCGCGATTCGCGAGCCGGGGGCACCACGATGGCGATGAACATGCCGTACAGCAAAACGCCGGCGGCGGCCTGGGCTGTGGCCGGAATAATCTCCCCGACCAGCGCACCAATGACCGTACCGGTGGTCCAACCGGCGATAGGTAAGACCATTGAGCCGAGCATATGCGGAACCGTCACCGGGGTACGCGCGACATTAAGGGCGTAGACCTCATCGGTTACCCCCAGGGCCATGAGGAGCCGTGGGGCGGTGCCGATTCCGGGAGCGAGGCGTTGTGAGAGGGAGACGCTCATGAGCAGGTAGCGCAGGTTCACAATGAGCGTGGTGGCAGCTAGCTCCACCAGGTTCCCGTGGGCTGTTATGAGCGTGATCCCGGCGAACTGGCTAGTAGAGGACATCGAGGTGGCCGAGAAAACGGCCGCGGTGAGCGGTGGTAGGCCGCCCTTAGCCCAATACAGGCCGATAGCTAGGGATACGGCCAAATAGCCGAGCCCAATAGGTAGGGCGGACGTCAGACCGGTACGAAAATCAGTGAGGGGTGAGGTGGACAAGACGGGATCCTAGAACACCGCCTGCAATCCGAGGAACATACCGGCGGCCATGATGGCTGCAGCCGGCAGGGTAATCACCCAGGCCAGCCCAATGGGGCGCATGAGCGCCCAGTTGGTGGCGTGGTTCGCCACCCCAATCCCGAGGACCGCGCCGATAAGAATATGGGTGGAGGATACCGGCAACCCAAATACGGACGCTCCCATCACAACGACGGCCGCCGAGAGTTCGGCAGAAAAACCCGACGACGGGTGCATCTTGGTCAAGGAGGTCCCCACCGTGCGGATAACGTTGCGGCCAATGAACCACAAGCCGACGACGAGCGCGATACCGAACGCCGCTAACACAGGTGCCGGGACGGCCGCTTTACTGGCGATATCACCAGAGCGCAGGACGTCGATAATCGCGATGAAGGGGCCGATCGCGTTGGCGATGTCATTGGAGCCGTGAGAGAAAGCGAAAGCCGCCGCCGTAAATACCTGCATCCAGGAAAAGACTAGGAAGGTGGAGCGTTGCAGCGATTTACGCTTCATCGAGCGCACAAAGATAACGACCGCCATCCATACAGCCGCCCCGACCATGCCCATAATCAGCAGGTTGTTCAGGACGCTCAACCCCAGGTCCAGGTTAGATAACCCCTTAAAGAGAAGCATCGAGGTGATGACTACGGCACCGAAAGCGGCGAGCACCGGAACCCAGGTTTCCAACGCACGGTGCGCGTCAACCTCACGGGCCTCACGGTCAAGTTTTTCAAGCTCACGGAAATAATCGGACTCCAAGTCCTCATACTCATAATCTTCGCTGCGCACGGTAGCCGCATCGCGGGCTAGGGCCCCGGTGTACGCGATCTGCTGGATCTCAGTCAGGCGGCTAAACGCCATCCGGTGGCGCTGTTTATGTTCCTTACGCGCCTGCCGCAAGCGCGCGAGGGCCTCATCGGCGCGGTCGTTATATTGCAAGATTGCACTTTTGACCCAGCGGTAGAGCAGGTAGGCCACCACGCCCCCCAGAACTGGAGAAAGCACCCACGAGATGGCGATCTTAATAATGCCGTCCCACTGCACCATCGAGAATGGGGCCTCTAAACCTTCCGCGAAACCCAAGGTGAGGGCGGCCCCCACAATCCCCCCGATAATCGAGTGCGTTGTAGACACTGGGAAGCCGAGCTTCGTAGCAATGAGCAACCAACAGGCAGCAGCGAAGAGGGCAGCCATCATAATGAACATGAAATCGCGGGGGTCAAGTGGCACCCCAGATAAGTCCACAATGCCGCTACGGACCGTATCCGTAACAGACCCACCCGCGAGCACCGCGCCCGACACCTCGAACACCGCAGCCACAAGCAGCGCCTGTTTAATCGTAAGAGTGCCGGCGCCTACCGACGTTCCGAAGGAGTTCGCAACGTCATTACCGCCGATATTGAAGGCCATGAAGACGCCAAAAAGAGTGGCAATGACCAACAGGGGGCGATCCCCTTCTGGGCCGACATGCCCCATTCCCCACCGCAGAAACATGAGAAGTGTAAGAACACCGAGAATCGCGAAACCCATATTCCAGGT
>JAEWHO010000041.1 GCA_023387755.1 Actinomycetes bacterium
CTCGCAGTGGAAGGATTCCGAAGGCTACACCAAGCTGCACGAGGCCATGGACCGCGCTGTGCGCGCCACCGGTGACGAGCAGCAGCAGGCCTGGAACGAATGCTTCGACATCGTGGCCGAAGAAGCCCCGATCTACCCGCTGTACCACAAGAAGGTGACGACGGCGTGGAATGAAGACAAACTCGACGGCTTCAAGCCCATCTCGCTAACCGGCATGTCCTTCCTGGACGTCTCCGCCAAATAAGCGACACGCGGCCGCCCCGGGTAACCGGGGCGGCCGCCCCTCAATCACGGCTCGCGGAGGATCACAGTGAGTAACCTAATCCGGCTTATCGGGCGGCGCCTGGCAGTGCTGCCACTGATGATTCTGGGGATCACCTTCCTGGTGTTCTTCCTCATGTCCTTTAGCCCTATCGACCCGGCCTATAACGCCCTCGGCGAGGGTGCCAGCGCGGAGGATCTGGCCAAGTACCGGGAAGAATACGGGCTCAACCAACCCCTACTGGTGCGCTACGGCTACTTCCTGGCTGGCCTAGTGCGCGGTGACCTCGGCACCTACACCTCCCAACGCCTGCCCGTTTCCGGGCGGGTTGCGGAAGCTTTCCCCGTCACCCTCACCCTGACCCTCTACGGCCTGATTATCGCCGTGGTTCTGGCCCTGGTTTTGGGCGTCATCGCGGCCCTGTACCGCGATCGCTGGCCGGACCAGCTGATCCGCGTGATCTCCATTATCTTCGTGGCCACCCCGTCCTTCTGGTTGGCCGTGCTCCTGATCCAGTTCTTCACGATGCAACTGGACCTGCTTCCGGCTGCCGGGCCTCTCTACAGTTTCGGCTCCGATCCGAGTGGATATTTTGCGCGCATGGCTATGCCTGCCTTTGCGCTGGGTGTGCCCGTCGCCGGGTCCCTCACCCGCGTGGTGCGTACGTGCATGGTTGAGGAACTAGATAAGGACTACGTACGCACCGCGCTCGGCGCGGGTATCCCGCGCCGCGTCGTCGTCTCTCGTAACGTGCTGCGTAACGCCCTCATCACTCCGGTGACCGTCCTGGGCTTGCGGATTGGCTACCTCATGGGCGGTGCCGTCGTCATCGAGGTGATCTTCGCGCTGCCCGGCATGGGGCAGGCAATCCTGGAGGGCATTAAGGACAACGAACCCACCCTCGTGCAGGGGGTCACTCTGGTGGTGGCGCTCGCATTCGTGGTGATCAACATCGTGGTCGATATGCTCTACATCCTTATCAACCCGCGGATTAGGACGGTGTGACATGCGGCGTCAACTAACCGAGAAACTCTCCCGCCCGGGGCTGCGCTTTGGCCGCTTCAAAGCCATGGGGCTTGGCGCAAAGATTTCCGCTATCTTCCTGGGCCTGCTGGTGCTGGTGGCGATCTTTGGCCCCATGTTCCCCAGTATCGATCCGTTCAGCTCCCACACGGTGCACACCCCGCCGAACGGCGAGTTCTGGATGGGCACGGACCATATTGGCCGCGATATCTTCTCCCGCATCGTCAAAGGCGCCCGCGTCTCGCTGATTATCGGCGTATGCGCCACGCTCTTTGCCTTGGCTATCGCCGCGATCCTCGGCTCGCTGGCAGCGATCTCCCGCAAGTGGGTGTCCGAACTCATCATGCGGGTGCTGGACGTCATCATGTCCTTCCCCGGAATCGCCCTGGCCGCCGTGTTCGTCGCGGTCTTCGGCACCTCCCAACCGGTGCTCATTATGACCATCGGTCTGCTCTACGTCCCGCAGCTCACCCGCGTGGTGCGCGCGAACGTCCTGGACCAGTGGGGCGAGGATTACGTTAGCGCCGTCATCGTCTCCGGTGCCCGCGCCCCGTGGATTCTCATCAAACACGTGGCCCGTAACTGTGCCGCCCCGATCCTGGTATTCGCCACTGTGCTGGTAGCGGATGCGATCGTCTTTGAGGCGTCACTGTCCTTCATTAACGCCGGCGTGGCACCGCCAGAGCCCTCCTGGGGCAACATCATCGCCCAGGCCCGCCAGGGCGTCCTGGCCGGCATGTGGTGGCCCGCCCTCTTCCCGGGCTTGAGCATTATGCTCACCGTGTTGTGCCTGAACATTATGGCTGAAGGCATTACTGATGCGATGGTGGCTGCGCCGTCGGGCACTCCCAAACAGGTACCCCAGGCCGCTGCCGATCGGGAAGCTGACCGGCTCCTGCTTGATCCAGTAGCTGCCTACGAAGAGCAGGCCACCTCCCTAGCTGAGCGCCTGGCTGCACTGAGGGCAGTCGAAGCCCGCCGCCAGGATCGTTACGTACCGGGCTCGCAGGAGGCCCCCCTTCTGGAGGTCGATAACCTGTGCATTCGCTTCCCGCGCCACGGTGAGGTTGATGTAGTCGATCACGTCTCCTTCGCGGTGCGGCCAGGGGAAACGATGGCCCTCGTCGGCGAGTCCGGCTGTGGCAAGTCGATTACCTCGCTGGCCATTATGGGGCTGCTCGACCCCGCCGCCACGGTGACCGGGGAAATCCGCTATCAGGGCAAGAATCTCGTTCAGATGAGCGGCCGGCAACGGGCCAAGCTGCGCGGCCACGAGATTGCCATGATCTACCAGGATGCGCTGTCCTCCCTGAACCCCTCCATGCTCATCCGTTCGCAGATGAAGCAGCTAACCTCCCGTGGCGGCACCCGCACCGCCGAGGAACTGCTGGAACTGGTCGGG
This sequence comes from Actinomycetes bacterium, assembly GCA_023387755.1. Classification (GTDB taxonomy): domain Bacteria; phylum Actinomycetota; class Actinomycetes; order Actinomycetales; family Actinomycetaceae; genus Bowdeniella. Next base: position 2,688 of record JAEWHO010000041.1, read on the forward strand.
CTCGATCCGAAGCGCACTCTGGAGTCCTACCCGCATGAGCTCTCCGGTGGGCAGCGTCAGCGCGTCCTGATCGCAATGGCCCTTACCCGCGATCCGAAACTCGTGATCGCAGATGAGCCTACGACGGCGCTGGACGTGACCGTCCAGAAGCAGGTCATCAAACTGCTGAACGAGCTGCGAGACAAGCTCGGCTTCGCGATGATCTTCGTCTCCCACGACCTCGCGCTCGTGGCCGAGGTCGCCCACTCGATCACCGTCATGTACGCCGGCCAGGTTGTGGAACAAGCCCCAACCGTTGAGCTGCTGACCGATCCGCGGCACGAATACACCCGCGGGCTACTCGGCTCGGTGCTGTCCATTGAGGCTGGCTCCGGTCGCCTGCACCAGGTGCCCGGCGTCGTCCCCTCACCCCGGGATTTCCCGGCCGGTGACCGTTTCGCACCCCGCTCCTCCCACCCCGACGTCGGCCTGGACACCCGCCCCGTCATGGTGCAGGTACCGGGACATAACCACTGGTATGCCGCGCAGCCAACCGGTGACGCACCCACGAGCGGTGCTGATGTGAAGGAGAAGCTATGAGCACGCCTAAGGAAGCCGCGCAGCCCATTATTGAACTGAAGGATGTGCACGTCACCTTCCGCTCGCGCGGTGGGTCGCTATTTAAGCCTCTCCTGGTACACGCCGTCGACGGGGTTTCCATGCGGCTAATGCCGGGTGAGACCCTCGGACTCGTGGGGGAGTCCGGCTGTGGCAAATCGACGACGGCGCGGGTCATGTGCGGTCTGCAAGCCGCCACCAGCGGGCAGGTGTTCTTCCAGGGTGAGGAAGTCACCCACCGGGGAGCAGCCGATCGTAAACGGATTGGGCGGGTAGTCTCGGTGGTCTTCCAAGACCCTGCCACCGCCCTGAACGCTCGCATGACTGTAGAAGACCAGCTGCTGGATCCGATGGTCGTCCACGCAGTCGGAACGAAGGAGGAACGTATCGCTCAGGTGCGTGAACTGGTCCACCTCGTCGGCCTACCCACCTCGGTACTGCAGGCCCTACCCGGGCAGCTCTCCGGTGGGCAACGCCAACGTGTGGCGATCGCCCGAGCGCTGTCCTTACGCCCGGCCGCGATCATCGCCGATGAGCCCACCTCCGCACTGGACGTCTCCGTGCGCGCCCAGATCCTCAACCTTCTCTCTGACCTGAAAGAAGAACTGGGCTTGGGCATGGTCTTCATCTCCCACGACATCCAAACCGTGCGCTACGTATCGGACCGGATCGCAGTGATGAATAAGGGCACGGTCGTAGAAGAAGGACCGGCCGCCCAGATTCTGCACAACCCCACCGACCCCTACACCCGCACACTCCTGGGCGCAGCACCCTCGCTGCTGCACCCGCAGTTAGGAGAAGCCTCGTGACGAGCGTTGCCGTGGTCGGTGCCGGGTACTTCGGGAGCGAACTGGCTCGCCTCGCCGCTGCTTTGCCAGGGGTGAGGGTAAGCCAGATCGTAGACCCACACCGCGGCACCGACCTCGCCAATGAGCTAGGAGCCATCCACCTCCACAGTGTCGCCGCGCTCGCGGAGGCGGAGATGGACGCCGTCATTATCGCCTCACCCAATGGTGAACACCGCGCCCCCGCCTTGCTTGCTGCCAGCAAGAACGTACCGGTATTTTGCGAAAAACCGATTGCCCTCACCTGGCAGGACTGCCGCGATATGGTGCAGGCGTGCCGGGATGCAGGCGTGGTTTTCATGGCCGGGCACGTCACCCGCTTTATGCACGGAGTACGGCGCGCGCGGGCGTTGATCGACGACGGCGCGCTGGGGCGGCTGATCTACGGGCGCAGTGCGCGCACCGGCTGGGAGCCGCCCCAGGAAGAAGTCTCCTGGAAGAAAATGCGCCACCTGTCGGGCGGCCACCTGTTCCACCATATTCACGAACTCGACCTCATTCAGGCGCTCATGGGCACTCCACAGCGGGTATCCATGGCCGGCGGTCGGCTGATCCACACCGGTGCCGGCTACGGGGATGAAGACGACGTCCTGGCGGCTACCTTGGACTACGAATCGGCCGTGGCCGTATGTGAGTGGGGTTCTGCCATGCGCTGGCCCGAACATTACGCCCTCGTCCAAGGCAGTGAAGGGGCCATCTATATTGACCTCACCCGCGCGCGCGTCACCTGGCGGAAGGCCAACGCCACCACCGAGGAGTGGGGCCTGCACGCCAATGCTGCCGAAGACGCTGAGCGGGCCGAGTCGTACCGCGCCGATACCGGCGGTGGCGGGGTTGCCTACGGCAGCCCGGCCGATGCAGTCCCCCAGTGGCTGCGCACCATTATGGCCACCGAGCTGGAGGTTTTCTTCCACGCTATCGCCGGCCATATAAATCCCGAATTTAGCGAACTGCTCGATGGCAGTGCCGCCCTGGAGTCGATTGCTACGGCAACGGCGCTGGAACGGTCCCTGGCCGGGCAGGGAGCCTATCAACTATTGCCTCACCAGTCCGCGTAGCAAAGGAGTTATGCCATGACGCGGCTTCACGGAGTTATCCCTCCGGTTGTCACCCCTCTCACCGAGGCCGGACACTTCGATCCGGAGAGTTTTGATGCCCTCATCAACCACCTCATCGACGGTGGGGTGCACGGGCTCTTCATCCTCGGCTCCACCTCGGAGGTCGTCTTCTCCACCGACGCTCGCCGCCGCGAGATCCTCACCGCAGCCACCCGGGCGGTAGCCGGGAGAGTTCCAATAATTGCCGGGGTTATAGATACCCAGACGGCGCGCGTCCTGGAACATATTCGCGTGGCCGAAGATGCCGGGGTAGACGCCGTCGTCACCACGGCCCCCTTCTACGCCCTGGGTGGGCCCGCAGAAGTGGAACGGCACTTCCGCGTACTGGCCGCCAACACCTCCCTTCCGATCTACGCCTATGACCTACCCGTATGCGTCCACACCAAACTTGGGGTGGAGATGCTGCTGCGGCTCGGCCAGGAAGGCGTGATCGCCGGGGTGAAGGATTCCTCCGGCGACGACGTCAGTTTTCGGCGTCTAGCACTGCACAACCGCGCCGGCGGGGAACCCCTCGCCCTGCTCACCGGGCACGAAGTGGTTGTCGATGGGGCGTACCTGGCCGGCGCCCACGGCTGCGTACCGGGGCTCGGCAATATCGACCCGGCCGGGTATGTGCGCATGTGGGACGCCTACCAGGCAGGCGATTGGGAGCAGGTGCGCACCGAACAGGATCGCCTGGCTCAGCTGATGGAAATCACCGCGGTAGTGCGTTCGGCAGTGGGCTTCGGCGCCGGCGTGGGGGCGTTCAAGACGGCGCTGCAACTGCTCGGTATTATCACCACCAATACGATGCCCGAACCGGTAGCCGCCCTGAAGGGCGCGGACGTCGACGCCATCGCCGAGGTGCTGCGCAAGTGCGGGCTCCTCGCATGATTATCGCGATCGATATTGGCGGCACCAAAATTGCTGCTGCTGCCATCGAGTCCCAGCACGCCGAGCCGATCCGCAGTGAGGTCCTACGCCGGCCCACGCCGCATCGGGAAGGCGGCCCGGCCATTGCCGCCGTCTGTGCGGAACTCATAGCCGAGCTGCGAGCCGACTATCGGCACGCGTGCGCCGTCGGGATCGGTGCTGCTGGGGCGGTCAGCCGGGACGGACGCCGTATCACCGCCTCCACCGACGCCATCCTCAACTGGGCGGGCACGCCGTTGGCCGATCTGGTTGAACAGGCCTGCCAACTGCCGGTTGCGGTAGAAAACGATGTGGCCGCGCATGCGCGCGGGGAATATGTGTACGGTGCTGGTCGCGGCCACGAATCGGTAGTCATGATGGCCCTTGGCACCGGGATTGGGGGCGCATTCATTGTGGACGGCGCGCATATGTTCGGGCGGCGTGGGCTGGCCGGAGATATGGGGCATCTGCCGTTAAGCACCCCGGCGGCCACCCAGCTGCGGTGCACCTGCGGGACTGACGGCGCCCACCTGGAGGCCGTGGCCTCCGGCCCGGGCATATACCGCTGGTACCTGGAGCGCGGCGGTGACCCAAACGTTGCCGACACCCGGGAGCTCGCCGAGCGAGCCCGCCAGGGGGAGGCCCTCGCCGGTGAGGTTATCGCTGATGCAGCCAGGCAGGTGGGAACCGCGCTGGCCGGGGTGGCCAATATTATTGACCCCGATATTGTTGTGGTCGGCGGTGGGGTGCCCGAGATCGGCCCGCTGTGGTGGGAGCCAGCACAGGCAGCCTATGCAGCCGCGATAGTGCCATATCTGGCCGAGGTGCCGATGGTGCCCGCCACTGTCGGCTGGCGGGCAGCGCTCCTCGGGGCTGCTGCTCTAGCGGAGGCCACCTTCGCTCCATCCAGCGCTCCCGTTCCAACCCCCGCACCCGCCCACAGTGCCACTTCCCAGTCCACGCCCATCCAAGCCGGCGATTCGTAGTCCATCCCGACGCACAAAGGAGAGTAACCGTGTTACCGGTTGTGAAAGCATTACAGTGCAAACTGATTGTCTCCTGCCAGGCCTACCCGGGTGAGCCCCTGCGCCGCGCCGACATCACCGCCGCCATGTGCCAAGCGGTGGTGGCCGGGGGAGCGGGAGCCGTGCGCGTCCAAGGGGTGGCGGATATTGCAGCCGCCCGCCAAGCCGTGGACGTTCCGCTGGTCGGTTTGATTAAGTACGGCGACGACGGCGTTTACATCACGCCCTCTATCGCCCACGCCCGGGCCTGCGCCTACGCGGGTGCCGAGATTATCGCGATCGATGCCACTCTGCGGGAACGCCACGGGGAGACTTTCGCTGCCGCCTGCGCAGCCATCCACGCCGAATTCCCGGGCGTTGCCGTCATGGCGGACTGTGCCAGCGTGCCCGATGCGCTGGCGGCAGAAGAAGCGGGCGCGGATATTATCGGTACGACTTTAGCGGGCTATACGCCCGGCTACGAGTACGCCCGCGAGAAGACGCCCGGCATGGATGTGGAATTCATTGCGGAGGTGCTGGAGCGCGTCAGCGCTCCCGTCGTCGTCGAAGGGCGCATCCACACCCCCGCGGATCTGGCAACGGTCATGCAGATGGGGGCGCACGCGGCCTGTGTGGGCACGGCCATCACCCACCCCACCACACTTACACGCTGGTTTAGCGAGAAACTGTAGCTTATTTCACCTGCGCGGGAATGGCTGTTAAGGGGGCATCCCGTTAGTATGTAAGGGCCGAAGACCGCTGGTCTTCCCATCAGGGAAGCGAAGTTCGTGAAAACGGAACCCGCGCAGGTGACGAGTTTGTACTGTACCCCGTCGCTGCGCGCGCGGGGTTTTTATTTTGCTTCCACCTGATGGATGACCAGGGGCAATGATCGAAAGGAGGGCCATGGCGAGGCCTGATAAGGCAGCTGCCGTAGCTGAGATGGCGGAACTTTTCCGCTCCTCCAATGCGGTTGTGCTGACCGAATACCGGGGGCTTAAGGTGGAACAGCTCAAGGAGCTGCGCCGTTCGCTCGCCGGTCATGCAACCTACGCCGTGGCGAAGAACACCCTCGCTGCCATTGCTGCTAAGGAAGCCGATATGGAGGGCCTTGATGAGCTCTTCACCGGCCCCACCGCTATCGCATTTGTGAACGGTGAAGTTCCGGACGCTGCCAAGGCACTGCGTGATTTCGCCAAGGCGAACCCTCTGCTCGTGATCAAGGGCGGATATATGGACGGCCGGGCAATGTCCGCCGAAGAAGTATCCAAGCTCGCCGATCTCGAGTCTCGCGACGTCCTACTTGGAAAGGCCGCTGGCGTGCTCAAGGCCGCTATGTTCCAGGCCGCTTACGTACTCAACGCGCCGCTTTCCAAGGCCGTCCGCACTGTCGATGCCCTGCGCGAAAAGCAGGCAGCCGATTCTTAAGAATCGACGAACCACCCACCTGCTCGCGTAGCAGACATAAGGAAGGAAGCCACACATGGCCAAGCTCACCAATGAAGAGCTGCTCGACGTTTTCAAGGAAATGACCCTCGTTGAGCTGTCCGAATTCGTCAAGCTGTTCGAAGACACCTTCGAAGTTACCGCTGCTGCTCCCGTGGCTGCTGTTGCTGCTGGCGCTCCGGCTGCCGGTGGCGGCGAGGCTGGCGGCGGCGACGAGAAGTCCGAATTCGATGTCGTGCTCGAATCCGTTGGCGACAAGAAGATCCAGGTAATCAAGGCCGTCCGCGCCATCACCTCCCTGGGCCTGAAGGAAGCCAAGGAACTCGTTGACTCCGCTCCGAAGCCGGTCCTCGAAGGCGCCGAGAAGGAAGCCGCCGAGAAGGCCAAGGAAGAGCTCGAAGCTGCTGGCGCTACCGTTACCCTGAAGTAACTCACGCCCGCTTCACGGTGAGCCCGCCCCACCCCGGGGCGGGCTCACCGTTGTATTACCCGCATACCTCGCTCTCCGCCGACGGGGGAGACATACCCGTCACCGGCCTCGCGTCGCTCCCTTGACTGCACCTGGGGTGAGCAAAACCATAAGGGGTGCGGCCTGGACATTTACCGCATTTGCCCCTAGTGTAGAGAGTTGCGCTTATCGTGTCCGAGGTGGACTGAGAGCCGGCATCCATTGAACCGCGCGCAGGGTGATCACGGCACAGTACCAGATAGGGGCCGATAGGCGATTGCGTGCGCATGAGATCCGCAGGGAAGGACACCCTTTGGCTGCCTCGAGCACCTCTCACGAATCGGCTACCGCCATTAAGAACCGCACCGCTTCACGTCGCAAATCCTTTGCGAAAATTCACGAGCCGCTACAGGCTCCCGATCTACTGGGCCTGCAGCTAGACAGCTTCGAATGGCTGCTCGGATCGGATGCTTGGCGTGAACGCGTTGCCGCCGCGAAAGAATCAGAGGGACGTGACGTCCCCGAAACGTCCGGCCTAGAAGAGATTTTCGCCGAGATTTCCCCGATTGAGGACCTCGGCCAGACCATGGAGCTCACCTTTAAAGAGCACCACTTCTACGAGCCTAAGTACACCGTGGAAGAATGCCGCGAAAAGAGCAAGACGTACGCAGCCCCGCTCTACGTCGTCGCGGAATTCATTAACCACGCCACGGATGAAATCAAATCCCAGACCGTCTTCATGGGCGACTTCCCGCTCATGACTGATCGGGGAACTTTCATTATTAACGGCACCGAACGCGTCGTCGTCTCCCAGCTGGTCCGTTCCCCGGGCGTGTACTTTGAGCGCTCCGAGGACCGTACCACCGGCCGGGATATCTACAATGCCAAGATCATCCCTTCCCGGGGGGCATGGCTGGAATTCGAGATCGATAAGCGTGACGCCGTCGGCGTACGTATCGACCGTAAGCGCAAGCAGTCCGTCACCCACTTCTTGCGGGCTCTCGGCATGACGACCGAAGATCTGCGTGAGGAGTTCGCAGACTACCCGGTGGTGTTGGAAAACCTGGAGAAGGACACCGTCACCACTCAGGAAGAAGCCCTGGTCGACATCTACCGCAAGATCCGTCCGGGCGAGCCGCCGAGCGCCGAGGCCGGCCGCAACCTGCTCAACAACTTCTACTTCACCGGCAAACGTTATGACCTGGCCAAGGTTGGGCGTTACAAGATGAATAAGAAGCTGGGTGTGGAGGCCCCGCTGACCGAGTCGGTGCTGCGGGTCGAAGACGTCGTCGCCACGATTAAGTACCTGGCGGCGCTGCACGCCCACCGCGAAACCGTCCCCGGCGTGCGCCGTGGCGAAGCCGTGGAGGTGCGGGTAGAAACCGACGATATTGACCACTTCGGCAACCGCCGTATCCGCGCCGTTGGTGAACTGATCCAGAATCAGGTGCGCACCGGCCTGGCCCGCATGGAACGCGTTGTACGCGAGCGCATGACCACCCAGGACGTCGAGGCCATCACCCCGCAGACCCTGATCAATATTCGCCCGGTGACGGCGGCGATCAAGGAGTTCTTCGGCACCTCCCAGCTCTCGCAGTTCATGGACCAGAACAACCCGCTGGCGGGCTTGACGCATAAGCGGCGCCTGTCCGCCCTCGGCCCGGGTGGTCTGTCCCGTGACCGCGCCGGCATGGAAGTGCGTGACGTGCACCCCTCCCACTACGGCCGCATGTGCCCGATTGAAACTCCGGAAGGCCCGAATATCGGCCTCATCGGCTCACTGGCAACCTTCGGGCGGATTGACCCCTTCGGTTTCATCGAGACGCCGTACCGCAAGGTGCGCGATGGCAAGGTAACCGATGAGGTCGTGTACCTGACCGCCGACGACGAAGACCGCCACATTATCGCGCAGGCCAACGCTAAGCTCGATGATGATGGTCGCTTTATCGACGAGCGTGTACTGTGCCGCCTGTCTGGCGGTGAACCGGCTCTGATCGACGTGGACCGCGTGGACTACATGGACGTTTCTGCCCGCCAGATGGTGTCGGTGGCAACCGCCATGATTCCCTTCCTCGAACACGACAACGCTAACCGCGCCCTTATGGGTGCGAATATGCAGCGCCAGGCAGTCCCGCTGGTCCGGCCCGTAGCGCCGCTCGTGGGCACCGGTATGGAGCGTCGCGCCGCCGTCGACGCCGGTGACGTGCTGGTGGCGGAAGCCCCCGGCGTCGTCACCGAAGTGAGCGCGGATGTGGTGACCGTGGCTGAGGACTCCGGCCGCACTCGCAATTACCGCATCACCAAGTTCGCCCGCTCTAACCAGGGCAACGCCTACAACCAGCGCGTAGTCGCTAGCGAAGGTGACCGGGTGGAGAAGGGCTCGGTCCTCGCCGATGGCCCCGCCACCGACGAAGGTGAGCTCTCGCTCGGCCAGAACCTGCTCGTGGCCTTCATGAGCTGGGAAGGCTACAACTACGAGGACGCCATCATCCTGTCCCAGCGCGTGGTGGCAGATGACCTCCTCACCTCGATCCACATTGAGGAATACGAGGCCGAAGCGCGCGACTCCAAGCTGGGGCCGGAGGAAATCACCCGCGACCTGCCCAACGTCTCCGAAGATATGGTCGCCAACCTCGATGAGCGCGGCATTATCCGTATCGGTGCTGAGGTGACCGCAGGTGACATCCTCGTCGGTAAGGTCACCCCCAAGGGTGAAACCGAACTGACCAGTGAAGAGCGCCTCCTGCGCGCCATCTTCGGTGAGAAGGCTCGCGAGGTGCGCGACACCTCCACCCGCGTGCCCCACGGTGAATCCGGCATCGTCATCGGTGTGCGTGAGTTCAACGTCGAAGACGGCGATGACCTCGGTCCCGAGGTGACCCAGAAGGTCGTGGTCTACATCGCTCAGCGACGTAAGATCACCGACGGCGATAAGCTCGCTGGCCGTCACGGCAACAAGGGTGTTATCTCCAAGATCCTGCCGGTCGAAGATATGCCGTTCATGGAGGACGGCACCCCGGTGGATATCATCTTGAACCCGCTGGGTGTGCCCGGGCGTATGAACCTCGGCCAGGTGATGGAATTGCACCTCGGCTGGATCGCTTCCCAGGGCTGGGACGTTACCGAACTGGCCAAGGCCGGGGAAGAATGGGTGAAGAACCTGCCGGAGGAAGCCCTCAAGGGCGAGCCCGGCTCCCTAGTAGCCTCCCCGGTCTTCGACGGTATTCAGCGCCCTGAACTGGAAGGCCTGCTCGAACACGTCTACCCGAACCGCGACGGTGACCGCCTCGTTGGTACCGACGGTAAGGCCCGCCTGTTCGACGGCCGTTCCGGCGAACCCTTCCCGGACCCGATCTCGGTCGGCTACATGTACATCCTGAAGCTGCACCACCTGGTGGATGACAAGATCCACGCACGTGCCACCGGCCCGTACTCCATGATCACCCAGCAGCCGCTGGGCGGTAAGGCGCAGTTCGGCGGGCAGCGCTTCGGTGAGATGGAAGTGTGGGCGCTGGAAGCTTACGGCGCCGCCTATGCACTGCAGGAACTGCTGACGATCAAGTCTGACGACGTCACCGGCCGGGTGAAGGTCTATGAGTCGATCGTGAAGGGCGATAACATCCCCGAACCGGGTATGCCGGAATCATTCCGCGTGCTCATTAAGGAAATGCGTTCCCTGTGCCTGAACGTTGAGGCACTGGACGTGGATGGTAACGCTCTGGAATTGCGCGAGATGGAGGAAGAGGACCTGCGGGCATCGGAGGACCTCGGCATTGACCTCGGTCGTCGTCCCGACGACGCGAGCTTCGACTCCTTCTGACGGGGCCGGCGGGGCGGCACGCCGCCCCGCGGTCACAGCATCAGACAACGGCTCTAAAGAAAAACTGAGGAAGTAGGAAATCTTGCTCGACGTCAATGTCTTCGACCAGATTCACATCGGCCTGGCCACCGCCGATGATATTCGCTCATGGTCGCACGGCGAAGTTAAAAAGCCAGAGACCATCAACTACCGTACGCTCAAGCCCGAAAAAGACGGCCTGTTCTGCGAACGGATTTTCGGCCCTACCCGGGACTGGGAATGTAACTGTGGTAAGTACAAGCGGGTCCGTTTCAAGGGCATCATCTGTGAGCGCTGTGGTGTAGAAATCACCCGCTCCAATGTGCGCCGCGAACGGATGGCGCATATTGAACTGGCCACCCCGGTCACCCACATCTGGTACTTCAAGGGTGTGCCCTCCCGTTTGGGCTACCTGCTGGACCTCGCGCCCAAGGACCTGGAGAAGGTCATCTACTTCGCCGCCTACATGGTGACGAAGGTGGATGAAGAAGGGCGCCACGAGGATCTACCCGATCTGGAAACCGAAATCCAGGTGGAACGCAAGCAGATCGAACAACAGCGCGACGCCGACGTGGAATACCGCCTGCGCAAGCTGGAAACCGATCTGGCAGAGCTGGAAAAGGCGGGGGCTAAGGCCGCCGATCTCGAAAAGGCCCGTAAGGGCGCTGATCGTGAGGTTGGCAACCTGCGCCGTAACGCCGATAAGGAACTGGACCGCCTGGAGCAGATCTGGGACCGCTTCAAGAACCTCAAAGTCGGCGATCTCGAAGGTGACGAGTCCCTTTACCGCGAGATGCGTGCCCGCTACGGCATGTACTTTGAAGGGTCGAAGGGTGCGGCGGCTATCCAGCAGCGCCTGCGTGACTTCGATCTACAGGCTGAAGCGCAGATGTTGAAGGAACTGGCTGAAACCGCCACTGGGCAGCGCCGGATCCGCGCTCTGAAGCGCCTGAAGGTCGTCAACGCATTCCTCACCACCGGCAACTCACCTGAAGGTATGGTGCTCGACTGCGTCCCGGTCATCCCGCCGGATCTGCGCCCGATGGTGCAGCTGGACGGTGGCCGCTTTGCGACCTCTGACCTTAACGACCTCTACCGTCGCGTGATCAACCGCAACAACCGCCTCAAGCGGCTGCTAGATCTGAACGCGCCGGAGATCATCGTTGATAACGAGAAGCGCATGCTGCAGGAAGCCGTCGACGCGCTGTTTGACAATGGCCGCCGCGGACGCCCGGTGACCGGCCCCGGCAATCGCGCGCTGAAGTCGCTCTCTGACATGCTCAAGGGTAAGCAGGGCCGCTTCCGTGGCAACCTGCTCGGTAAACGCGTGGACTACTCCGGCCGCTCCGTGATCGTGGTGGGCCCGACCCTGAAACTGCACCAGTGCGGTCTGCCCAAGCAGATGGCCCTGGAGCTGTTTAAGCCCTTCGTCATGAAGCGCCTGGTGGACCTGCAGCACGCCCAGAACATTAAGGCCGCCAAGCGGATGGTGGAGCGCAGCCGCCCGCAGGTGTGGGATGTGCTCGAAGAGGTTATCCGTGAGCACCCGGTTCTGCTCAACCGCGCCCCCACCCTGCACCGTCTAGGTATTCAGGCCTTCGAACCGCAGCTGGTGGAGGGTAAGGCTATTCAGCTGCACCCGCTGGTCTGTGGTGCCTTCAACGCTGACTTCGACGGCGACCAAATGGCTGTACATCTCCCGCTCTCGCCGGAGGCGCAGGCTGAGGCACGTATCCTTATGCTGTCCTCTAACAACATCCTCAAGCCCTCCGATGGCCGCCCCGTGACCATGCCCAGTCAGGACATGATTATCGGGCTCTACCATCTGACCTTCCAGGACGATGAGGGTGACGGCGCGGGCCGTGCATTCGCCTCCACTGCTGAAGCCATCATGGCTTTCGACGCGGGGGAGTTGGCTCTGGAAGCGCCTATCCGCCTGCGCATGACCGACGTCGTGCCGGGTAAGGACTGGGAGCTGCCGGAGGACTACCAGGACGGGGACGCTCTCGTCGTCGAAACCACCCTGGGCCGCACCCTGTTCAATGACGCGCTGCCGCAGGATTACCCGTACGTCAATAAGGTCGTGGGTAAGAAGGTCCTGTCCAGCATCGTCAACGATCTGGCTGAGCGCTACCCCAAGGTGGAAGTAGCCGAATCCCTGGATGCTCTCAAGGCCGCCGGGTACTACTGGGCTACTCGCTCCGGTGTGACCATCGCGATTTCCGACGTCGTTGCACCCCCGCAGAAGGCTGAAATCCTCGAGTCTTACGAAAAGAAAGCCGAGGAGATCGAAGCTAACTTCCAGGCCGGCTTCCTCCAGGACTCCGAACGCCGCGATGAGCTGATCGAGGTGTGGACCGAAGCTACCGATAAGGTGGCGGCGGCCATGCAGGAGAATCTCCCGGTCAACAACACCGTGAACCGGATGGTCACCTCTGGAGCGCGTGGTAACTGGATGCAGGTGCGTCAGATCGCCGGTATGCGTGGTCTGGTGGCCTCCCCGCGCGGTGAGATTATTCCCCGGCCGATTAAGTCCAACTACCTGGAGGGCCTGTCCGTACTCGAATACTTCATCGAGACTCACGGTGCTCGTAAGGGTAATGCTGATACGGCGTTGCGTACCGCTGACTCCGGCTACCTCACCCGCCGTCTGGTGGACGTCTCCCAGGACGTCATCGTGCGCGAACACGACTGTGGTACCCGCGCCGGCCTGGTCCTGCCGATTGCGGAGCGGATGGAAGACGGCACCTGCCGCCGCGCTGATACGGTGGAGACCAGCGTGTACGCCCGTACCCTGGCCCAGGACGTCACCGCCGAGGATGGCACGGTTTTGGCCGAGGCGGGTAGCGACGTCGGCGACGTTATGATCGACAAACTCGTCGACGCCGGTATCACTGAAGTGAAGGTCCGCTCGGTCCTGACCTGCTCCTCGCGGGTGGGAACCTGTGCCCTGTGCTATGGGCGCTCCCTGGCCACCGGCAAGCTCGTCGATATTGGTGAGGCCGTCGGTATTATTTCGGCCCAGTCGATTGGTGAGCCGGGCACGCAGCTAACCATGCGTACCTTCCACACCGGTGGTGCCGCCTCCGCGGAGGACATCACCCAGGGTCTGCCGCGTGTGCAGGAGCTCTTCGAAGCCCGCACCCCCAAGGGTGAAGCCCCGATCTCCGAGGCGGCCGGTACCGTCACCATCGATGATCGTGACCGCGAGCGCGTGATCGTGGTCAAGCGTGACGACGGCGGCGACAACCTGGAATACCCGATCCCGTCCCGGGCCAAACTGATGGTCGAAGACGGCGACCAGGTGGCGGTGGGCCAGCAGCTCATCCACGGTGTCATCGACCCGAAGAAGATCCTGCGTGTCAAGGGCCCGCGGGCAGTGCAAAAGCACCTGGTCGATGAGGTGCAGGAGACCTACCGCTCCCAGGGTGTGGATATCCACGATAAGCACATTGAGGTTATTGTGCGGCAGATGCTGCGGCGGGTAACCGTGCTGGATTCGGGTGACACCAACCTGCTGCAGGGTGACCTGGTGGAGCGTTCTCGTTTTGAGGATGAGAACCGGCGGGTGGTTTCCGAGGGCGGGCGTCCTGCCTCGGCGCGGCCTGAACTCATGGGTATTACCAAGGCCTCGTTGGCGACCGAGTCGTGGCTGTCGGCGGCCTCCTTCCAGGAGACCACTAAGGTGCTGACTGAGGCGGCGATGTCTGGCAAGTCGGATCCGCTGCTGGGTCTGAAGGAAAACGTCATCATCGGTAAGCTCATCCCGGCTGGTACCGGCCTGGCGCGCTACCACGGCGTCTCGGTCGAGCCCACCGAGGAAGCCAAGCAGGAGGCGTTCGCACGTTTGGGCTTGTCGGAGATCGACTACGCCCCGGTGACGCGCGAGCCGTTGAACTACGATGACATCGACTACGGCGATGACTTCCACGGCGATTTCGCCTAACGGCGCGGTGGCAAGCGGGCCCACCCGCTAGCCACCGGCGGGGGAGGGCACACCCACCCCCGCAATCGCCTCCAGGGCGGTGGGGCCGGGTTGGAC